>NZ_JAIUKC010000124.1:0-36341 GCF_020177435.1 Saccharopolyspora sp. 7B
GCTCCGCGGCGGGGTGCCGCCGCGGTCGCCCGGGTGCGCCGGGGCGTTCCTGGGCGGGGTGGGTGGCGGGTTCGGCTGCCTGCGGGGCGCGGCCTGCTGCGGACGCCCACCCGGCTGCTGCCGCGGGGCGGGGCGCCGCTGCTCACCGGCGAGGTCCGGACGCGGACGGGCTCCGGCGCGATCCGGTTGCGGTGCCGCGGCCGGGTTCCGGACGGGATCCACCGGGCGCTGCGGGCGGGCTCCCGGTCGGCGCACGCTCTGCGTCAGCTCGTGGATCTTCACCCGCGCCGTCTGGAACGCGTCCTGCGAACCGACCGCGGACCGGCGCGCCGCCTTCAACTCCTCGATCAACTTCTCCCGGCGGGCGCGGCGGACGGCGCTGGTGGTGCGGCCCTCGGCGGCGCGGTGCTGCAAGAACGCCAGCTCGGTCACGGCGATCTGGTAGTCCCGCACGGCCTTCGCCGGTTCCGCGCCCGCGCTCTGCCGGACCTTGCGCTGCCAGCCGCGGCGGCCCGCCAGCGAGGCCAGCATCTCCACCTCGCTGCGCGGGATCAGCCCGGCGCGCTGCAGCACCGGAAGCTGGTCGGCGACGATCCGCTGCTCCCGCTTGCGCTGCCACACCACGAGCCACCCGGTGCCCGCGAAGATCGGGAGCATGATCAGGAAGTACACGTTGAGGAAGCCGGTGCCGCCCAGCAGCGTCGACGCGTTCCACGCCGCGTGCAGCAGCACCGCCACCACGAACCCGCCGGCCGGCCACAGCAGCCGCTTCGTCGTGTCCGTGGTCCGCGAGGCCAGCCCGATGCCGATCCCGACCATCGAGGTGAACAGCGGGTGCGAGAACGGCGCCAGCACCCCGCGCAGGATGAACACGGCGATCACGCCACCCGCCGCGTTGCCCCAGCCGCCCTCGGAGAAGGCCTTGCCGAAGTACAGGATGTTCTCGGTGAACGCGAACCCGGCCGCGGTCAGGCCCGCGTAGACGATGCCGTCGACGAGCCCGTTGAACTCGGAACGCCGCCAGAACCACAGCGACACCACGAACAGCGCCTTCGCGCCCTCCTCCACCAGCGGCGCCATCAGCGCCCGCTCGAAGAACACGTGGTCGCTCGGCCCGAACAGCAGCTCGCCCAGCCCGATCACCGAGTCGTTGAGCAGCAGCGAGCAGCCCGTCGCACCTCCGGCGCCCCACAGGAACGCGCCGAGCATCAGCATCGGCGGCTCCGGTTCCCACCGGTCGATCCACACGATCGCGGCGAAGACCACGCCGACCGGGATCAGCGCCGCCAGCGCGCCCACCAGGGCGGGCAGCACCCCCACCCTGGAGGTCGCGACACCCACCATGACCAGGCCGATGATGCCGAGCAGCAGCAGCCCGGCCACCGGCCAGCCGACCGCGGAATGCTTGCGGGTCTGCAACCTGCGCGCACCGGAGAGGTCGGGCGCAGGACCGGGAAGATCAGGTGTGGACACGTCCGAAACCCTAGAACGCGGCCTCCGGCGCCCGCACCGCCTGGGGGCGGATGAGCACCGCTCGCCCGGCGGACTCCCGCGAGGTGACCGGGCGATTGGACCGGGCGGATCAGGCGGGTGGGCCGTTCACCGGGGCGGCGCGGGTGCCGCCCGGGACGGCGATCAGCCGCGGCGCCTGCGGCGGCGCTTGGACTCGCGGCCCTCGCCGGAGTCGCCGTAGGCGGCGAGCAGGTCGGTGACCGAGGTGCCCTCGGTGTGCGCTCCCGCCGGGACCTCGCTGGTCGGCAGCCGCCGGTCCGCGGCCTCGGCGTCCGGGGCGTCGGAAGCGGCGGGCCCGGGAGCCGGGGCGGGCTGCGCCGGGGTCGGGTCGGTGGGCGGTTGCGGCCCGGGTTCCGCCGCCTGCGGGGCCGGTTCCGGTTCGGGCCGGACCGGGCGCAACCGGTCCGAAGTGGACTCTGGCCAGGCGCCCTGCGCGCCGACGTGCGGCGGTTGCGGGCGGCGCGCCTCGGCGGCCTGCCGGGGCGCGGGCCTGCCGTGCGGCGGCCGGGACTTGCGGGACTTCGACGGCCGCGGCGGAGGCTGCTCCACCAGCGGCTGCGGGACGGGTTCGGCGGGCTGCTCGACCTGGCCCTGGTGCGCGGCGGGCAGCTGCCTGCCGCGCCCGTCGGGGTGCTGGATGACCCGCGGCTGCACGCCGGTGTCGCCGACGACCCGCTGGTGGGTGCCGGTGTCGCCGACGATCCGCGGCTGCTCGCCGGTCGCGGGACGCTCCGGCAGCGAGCGGACGCGGGTGGATTCGGCGCGCAGCGCGACCCGCTCGAACAGGACGTCCCCGCCGAGCATGTGCTCCAGGTTCTCCCGCAGGGCGCGCAGTTCGGCCTTCAGCGCCTGGATCTCCGCGTCCGACTCGGCGGCCGCGGTGCGCCGCGCCTCCGCTTCGGCCGCGGCTTCGAACTCGCGGCGCGCGGCGATCTCCCGCTCCAGTTCGAGCTCGTAGACGCGCTGCCGCTCCGCTTCCCGCTCGGCGGCCGCGGTGGCCTTGCCGCGCAGCTTCGCGACGCCGAACGCACCGAGCAGCGCCGCCCACAGCGCGGCGACCAGACCGAGCTTGAGCACCCGGGAATCGTTGCTCAGCACCAGGATCGCGGTCGCGGCGGCGGCGAGGACGAGGGCACCGACCCACAGCACCGACGGTCGCTGATCAGCGGCTGCGGAACGGGCGGAGTCGGACATGACCACACGGTACCCGGCCTTTATCCGATCGAGACCCGCAGGGAACGCGGCCATCCCCGGTTCGTCGGGGCGGCCCACGCCACGGCCGCCGAACGGAGCAGCGATTCGTTGCCGTGCAAGAGGAATCACCGCGTTCCGCGCCGGTGCTCAGCCCTCGTCGTCGTACGGCTCGTCCGGGTCGTCGGGATTGCGCAGGCAGTGCTCCAGCCACAACCCCGCGGCCACCAGCGCCACCGCGCTGATCAGGCCGATCACCGCCGCGGTGGTGTCCTCCCCCGCCGCCTGCACCGAATCGCGGATCGGCAGCAGGTAGCCGAGCAGCCCGAGCCACACCCCGCCCATGATCGAACCGGCCATGGAGGACGCCTTCGCCAGCGCGACCGCCCGCGCCGCGGGCAGCGCGTCCACCGGCTCGGTGCCGGGCTTGCGCTTGATGCGCGGCCGCAGCGTCACCGCCAGCAGCACGTCGACCACCGCGATCAGCAGCAGCGTCGCGCCCGCCAGCGCGGGCAGCCGCGGCAACCCGCCGTACGCGAAGCTCGCGCCCGCGTAGGCCAGGACCGCCGCGACCAGCGCCGCGGCGACCAGCTGCCGCGCCGGGGTGAACTTCATCCGCTCTTGCTGCCGTGGTGCCACGATCCCAGCATCGCAGAACGCGCGAACCGGGCGGCGGCAGCCGGTGGGCCACCCGGTCCGGAAAAGGGGCTTGAGCCTCCACCGGCTGGAGGGTCGAGGGTCTGGGACGTGGACGACGCGCAGCGCTACACGATCGGAGAGCTCTCCCGGCGGACCGGGCTGAGCGTGAAGACCATCCGCTTCTACTCCGACAGCGGTGTCGTGCCGCCCACCGACCGCACGCACGCGGGCTACCGGCTCTACGACGTGGAGTCGATCGCGAAGCTGGAACTGGTGCGCACCCTGCGCGAACTGGGCGCCGGGCTGGACGAGGTGCGCCGGGTGCTGGCCGCGGAGACCACGGTGCGGCGGCTCGCCGAGGCCCAGCTGGACCTGCTGGAGGACCAGCTGCGGCTGCTGCGGACCCGCCGCGCCGTGCTGCGGGCGGTCGTGCGACTGGACGGACCTACCGAAGAGGTGCAGCTCATGCACAAGCTGGCGACGATGTCCGACGCCGAGCGCAACCGGATCATCGACGAGTTCTGGGACGGGACGATCGGCGGTCTCGACGTGGACGCCGAGTTCGCGGCCTGGATGCGCTCGGCGAAACCGGCCTTGCCGGACGACCCGAGCACCGAGCAGGTGGAAGCCTGGATCGAGCTCGCCGAGCTCGTCTCCGACGACGACTTCCGCCGCGCGGTCCGCGCGCTGTGGGAGCAGCAGGCCGCGCAGCGCGCCGCGGGCGAGCAGTCGCCCCCGGTGCAGAAGCAGGAGCACGCCGCCCAGTGGTGGGCGCTGTTCGACGCCATCCGGGAGGCGCAGGAGGCCGGGCACGCTCCCGGCTCCGCCCGCGGCCGGGAGATCGGCGAGCGCGGGGCGGCCCTGTGGGCCGAGCAGCGCGGCGCACCGGACGACGCGGCGGGCCGTGCCGAGCTCGCCGCGGAGTTCGGCAAGCCCTACGACGAGCGGATGTCCCGCTACTGGGAACTGCTCGCGATCATCAACGAGTGGCCGCCGCACCCCACCACGGAGCGCCAGACCCGCTGGCTCGCCGACGCGGTGCGCGCGCTCTGACCCCGTGGACGGTCCCGCGGCCGGCGGGCCGTCCACCTGCGGATCAGGGGCGGAGCAGGAGGTCGTCGCGGCGGGTCACGGCCGCGGCGTCCGCGGCGGGCAACGCCGCGATGAGCTCGGCGATCGGGCCGTGCCCGGGCAGCACCGCGTCCGGTTCCAGCACGGCCCACGGGACGAGCACCGTCGCCCGTTCCGGGGTCCCCGGGTGGGGCAGCAGCAGCTCCGGCTCGTCGCTGCGCACGCCGTCCACCACGACCACGTCCACGTCGAGGGTGCGCGGGCCCCAGCGCTGCTCGCGCACCCGCTCGGCCGCGCGTTCCAGCTCCTGGCCGCGCCGCAACCAGCCCCACTCGTCGACGCCGTCGGCCCGCACCACGAGCACCGCGTTGAGGAAGTCCGGCTGGTCCACCACGCCCCACGGCGCCGTCTCGTACACCGGCGACACGGCCTCGACCGCGTCCCCGAACCCGGCGACCGCGGACCGCAGGTGCGCCAGCCGGTCCCCCAGGTTCGACCCGAGGGACAGCACCGCCCGGCTCACGCCGCGCCGCCGCGGGCCGCGCGCCGCGACCGGCGGATCGTGACCGCCACGTCGGCGAAGGTCAGCGGGATCGGCGCGGACGGCTTGTGGATCGTCACCTCGGCCGCGTGCGCCCGGTGGTCGGCCATGATGCCGTCGGCGATCTCCGCGGCCACCGTCTCGATCAGGTCGCGCGACGGGCCCGCGACGACGTCGGCGGCGCGCTGCGCCAGCTCGCCGTAGTTCAGCGTCTGCGCCAGGTCGTCGGCGGCGGCGGCGCCCGCCAGGTCCGCCCACACGGTGATGTCGACCAGGAACTCCTGGCCGTCCCGCTTCTCGTGCTCGAACACGCCGTGGTTGCCGCGCACCCGCAACCCGGTCAGCGCGATCCGGTCAGCCAACGGTCCCTCCCGCGTTCCAGGCCGCGGCCACCGCGACCGCGTCCAGCGAACTCCGCACGTCGTGCACCCGCACCGCCCACGCGCCGCGGTCCGCGGCCAGCGCCGACACCGCCGCCGTCGCCGTCTCCCGGCCCGCCGCCGGGCGCGGCTCGCCGTCCGCGCCGGCCAGCAGCCCGCCGAGGAAGCGCTTGCGGGACGCGCCCACCAGCACCGGGAACCCCAGGGCCACGAACTCGCCCAGCCGGTGCAGCAGCGCCCAGTCGTGCTCCCCGGTCTTCGCGAAGCCCAGGCCGGGGTCGAGCACGATCGCGTCCTCCCGCACTCCCGCCCGCAGCGCCGCGTCGACCTGCGCGAGCAGCTCGGAGCGCACGTCGGCGACCACGTCGCCGTAGGAGGCCAGCGAACCCATGTCCTTGCTGTGCCCGCGCCAGTGCATCAGCACCCACGGCAGCCCGGTGTCCGCGGCGACCCGCGCCATGTCCGGATCGGCCAGCCCGCCCGAGACGTCGTTGATCATCGCGGCGCCCGCGGCGGCGGTGGCGGCCGCGACCTCGGCGCGGGTGGTGTCCACGCTCACCGGCACCCCGGCGGCGACGAGCTCCGCCACCACCGGCAGCACCCGCTCGATCTCGGTGGCCGCGGCGACCCGGTCCGCGCCCGGACGCGTCGACTCACCGCCCACGTCGACGATGTCCGCGCCCAGCTCGAACATCTCCACGCCGTGCTCCACCGCGGCCTTCACGTCGAGGTAGCGGCCCCCGTCGGAGAACGAATCGGGCGTCACGTTCAGCACGCCCATCACGGCGCAGCGCGGTGGCCTCGGCAGGAGCGCACCCATCAGGAACCTCTGATCAGCGACAGCGCCTCGGACCGGGAGGAGGCGGAACTGCGGAAGATGCCGCGCACCGCGGACGTCGTCGTGGTGGACCCGGCCTTGCGCACCCCGCGCATCCCCATGCACAGGTGCTCGGCGTCCACGACGACGATCACGCCGCGCGGTTCGAGCTTGCGCACCAGCGCGTCGGCGACCTGCGAGGTCAACCGCTCCTGCACCTGCGGGCGCTTCGCGTACAGGTCGACCAGCCGCGCCAGCTTCGACAGGCCGGTGACCCGGCCCTTCTCGTTCGGGATGTAGCCGATGTGCGCGACCCCGTGGAACGGCAGCAGGTGGTGCTCGCACTGCGAGTACATCGGGATGTCGCGGACCAGCACGAGCTCCTCGTGCGCTTCGTCGAAGGTGCGGTCCAGCACCGCGTCCGGGTCGGTGTAGAGCCCGGCGAACAACTCCTCGTAGGCGCGGGCCACCCGCGCGGGCGTGTCCCGCAGGCCCTCGCGGTCCGGGTCCTCCCCGGCCGCGAGCAGCAGCTCCCGGATCGCCGCCGCGGCGCGCTCCTGGTCGAATGCGGGCCGCTCGAAACCGCCCGGGGCGTCGTCCTGCCCGGGCTGCTCACCGAGACTGCTGGTCACGTGTCGTTCCTCCACCGGCTCACCGCACCGAAGAGGGGCACCGCCGACGTGCGACGGCCCCCCTCTTCCGGTCTTGTCGCTCGGGCGCTCAGCGACCGCTCTCGCCCTTGTCCTCTCCCCGCTGCTCCGGGTCCGGGGACTGCTGGGACTCCGGGGGCCGCTGCGGGGACTGCTGCTCGGCGGACCCGGCGTTCGCCGCGTCCTGCTGCTGGGCCGCACCCGTCTGCGGGGCCTGCTGCGCACCGGCCGCGGGGTTCTGCTCCGCGGGCTGCTGCTGCGGCCGCTCCCAGGACGGGACCCACTGCTGGTACGGCTGCTGACCGGTCCCGCCCGGGGCCGTCGCCGGCGTCCAGCCGGGCGGGGCGCCGTAGTTCGGCGGCACCGCCTGCGGCTGGGCGTACTGGCCCGGCTGCCCCTGCGGGGGCTGGCCGTAGGGCTGCTGGCCCTGCGGGGGCTGCTGGCCGTACGGCTGCTGGCCCTGCGGTTGCTGCGGTTGCTGGCCCTGCGGAGGCTGCTGCTGGCCCTGCGGGTGCGGGAACTGCACCGTCCCCTGGCCGTGCGGCTGGTCCTGGTTGTGCTGACCGGCCGGAACGGCACCGGCGGGGACCGCACCGTTCGGTCCGGGCACCGGGTCGCTGAACCGCGGCGTCTCGACCGGCGGGGGCCACGGCTCACCGCGTTCGATCGCCAGCTCGCCGGGGGTCTTGATCGGCGGCTTCTCCGACGGGGTGCGCCCGCCGAAGTCGTTGAACGCCGTGATCCGGGGCCGCTTCTCGACCTTGGCGAAGATCCGCTCCAGGTCCTTGCGGACCAGCGTCTCCTTCTCCAGGACCTCCAGCACGAGCTCGTCGAGGACGTCGCGGTAGGTGTTGAGCACCTCCCACGCCTCGGTGTGCGCGGCTTCGATGAGCTTGCGCACCTCCTCGTCGATCTCGTGCGCGACCTCCAGCGAGTAGTTCGGCTGCTGCCCGGCGGAGCGGCCCAGGAACGGGTCGCCCTCCTCCTTGCCGTACTTGACGGCGCCGAGGCGCGCGGTCATGCCGTACTCGGTGACCATCGCGCGGGCGATCTTGGTCGCCTGCTCGATGTCGCTGGAGGCACCGGTGGTGGGCTCGTGGAACACGAGCTCCTCCGCCGACCGGCCGCCGAGCGCGAACACCAGGCGCCCGATCATCTCCGAGCGGGTCATCATGTCCTTGTCGTCCTCGGGGACGACGAGCGCGTGCCCACCGGTGCGGCCGCGCGGCAGGATCGTGAGCTTGTAGACCGGGTCCACGTCCGGCATCGCCCAGGCGGCCAGCGCGTGCCCGCCCTCGTGGTACGCCGTGATCTTCTTGTCCCGCTCCGAGATGATCTTGCTCTTGCGGCGCGGGCCGCCGATCACCCGGTCGACCGACTCCTCCAGAGCGGCACCGGTGATCAGCTGGCCGTTCTCCCGGGCCGTGAGCAGCGCGGCCTCGTTGACCACGTTCTCCAGGTCGGCGCCCGAGAACCCGACGGTGCGCTTGGCCAGGCCCTCCATGTCGGCGTCCTGCGCCAGCGGCTTGCCCTTCGAGTGCACGCCCAGGATGGCCTTGCGGCCGCGCAGGTCCGGCGCCGAGACGGGGATCTGCCGGTCGAAGCGGCCCGGGCGCAGCAGCGCCGGGTCCAGGATGTCCGGCCGGTTCGTCGCCGCGATCAGGATGATCCCGCCGCGCGAGTCGAACCCGTCCATCTCCACCAGCAGCTGGTTCAGCGTCTGCTCGCGCTCGTCGTGCCCACCGCCGAGACCCGCGCCGCGCTGGCGGCCGACCGCGTCGATCTCGTCGACGAAGATGATGCACGGCGCGTTCTGCTTGGCCTGCTCGAACAGGTCGCGGACGCGGGAGGCGCCGACGCCGACGAACATCTCCACGAAGTCCGAACCGGAGATCGAGTAGAACGGCACGCCGGCCTCACCGGCGACCGCCCGCGCCAGCAGCGTCTTGCCGGTGCCGGGCGGGCCGTACAGCAGCACGCCCTTCGGGATCTTCGCGCCCAGTGCCTGGTAGCGGCCGGGGTTCTGCAGGAAGTCCTTGATCTCGTGCAGCTCCTCGACGGCCTCGTCCGCACCGGCGACGTCGTTGAACAGCGTCTTCGGCATGTCCTTGGTGAGCTGCTTGGCCTTGGACTTGCCGAAGTTCATCACCCGGTTCCCGCCGCCCTGGACGTTGTTCATCATCCACATGAGCAGCAGCACCAGCAGGCCGATCGGGAGCAGGTAGATCAGCATCTGCGTCCAGAACGAGTCCTGGGTGACCTCGGTGTTCCACTTGTCGACGTTCGACTGCCGGATGTCGTCGACCACCGCATCGGTGGCACCGGCGGGGTATTGCGCCATCAGCTGGTCGCTGTTGGCGAAGCTCTGGCCCTGCTTGAGGGTCAGCAGCACCCGCTGTTCCTTGTCCTGGATGGTCGCCTCGGCCACCTTGCCCTCGGAAATCTGCCGGAGAGCGTCGGAGGTCGAGACCTGCTGATAGGCCTTCGTCTCGTCGAAGAGCACGCTGAGGCTCATGATCAGCGCTAACACCGCCAGGATCCAGAGCAGCGGGTTACGGAGCAGGCGCTTGAGGTCCATTCACTTGCGGCCGGCGGTCGGCCTCGACCCTCCCTGACTTCACTTCGGGCAACGGCACCGGTGAACGGCGCACGAACCGTCGCCGCCGTCAACCCCCTCGGACCAGCGTACCGGCCGCGGCGAGCGCGCCACCACGCCGAGCGTTGTGCAGGTCGGCAACCCTACCCCGGATCGGAACCGGACCTTTCTCGCACCCGGCCCGGCCAGCGGCAAGAGGGATCACCGCCCGGAGGTGTAGACCTTCGGGTCCAGGGTGCCGATGTGCGGCAGGTCCCGGTACCGCTCCGCGTAGTCCAGCCCGTAGCCGACGACGAACTCGTTCGGGATGTCGAACCCGACGTAGCGGACCGGCACGTCCACCTGGACCGCGTCCGGCTTGCGCAGCAGCGTGCACACCTCCAGCGAGGCGGGGTTGCGCGCGGTCAGGTTCTTCAGCAACCAGGACAGCGTGAGACCGGAGTCGATGATGTCCTCGACGATCAGCACGTGCCTGCCCGCGATGTCCCGGTCCAGGTCCTTCAAGATCCGCACCACGCCGGAGGACGAGGTGGACGAGCCGTAGGAGCTCACCGCCATGAACTCCAGCTGCGCGGGCCGCGGCAGCGCCCTGGCCAGGTCGGTCATGAACATGACCGCGCCCTTGAGCACGCCCACCAGCAGCAGGTCGCCCCCTTGGGCGTCCTGGTAGTCCTCGGCGACCTGCTCGGCCAGTTCGGCCGTCTTGTCGCGGATCTGCTGCTCGGTGATGAGCACTGAAGCGATGTCGCCGTCGTACACCGGACCGGCTTCCCCTTTCGCTGTTGGACGGACGTTCACCCGCCGATCACCCGACCGGCGGTTCCCCGTCCACCACGTTCCACCTGAAGCGTGCCATGCGTCCGGCGGAGCACAAAGCCGCCCGGAAGCGCGTGCGGGCCCTGACCGCGCCACGCGCCCGCGAGCGCGTCCGCCGCGCGCAGGTGCGCGTCCGAGACCTCGGCGACCCCGCGTTCCAGCAACCAGCCGCGCAGCACCCGGCGCCGGAGCGCGGGCGGGTGCTCGGCGAGGGCTCGCGCGTCCAGGCCCGCACCCCGTTCGACCTGCGCACGGACCGCCGCGGCGACCTCGTCGAGGGCGTCGGCGTCCTCCCGGAGCTGGCGCGCGGTGCGGGCGAGCGCATCGGCGACACCGCCGTTGAGGACGTCCTCCAGCAGCGGCAGGACCGCTGTGCGCAACCGCACACGCGTGAACCGGCTCTCGCCGTTGTGCGGGTCCTGCCACGGCGTCAGCCCGGCTTCGGCGCACGCCCGCTCGGTCGTCCCGCGCGGCACGTCCAGCAGCGGCCGCGCCCACGGCGGCGACCACGGGCGCATCCCGGCGATGGAGCGGGCGCCGGAACCGCGGCCGAGGCCCAGCAGCACCGTTTCGGCCTGGTCGTCGCGGGTGTGCCCGAGCAGCACCGCGCTCCCGTCCGGACGGTCCGCGTCCAGCGCCGCGTACCGGGCGCGGCGGGCGGCGGCTTCCGGCCCACCGCCGCCGGTGACCTGCACCGGCAGCACCCGCACGTCGGTGTAGCCGAGCTCGTCGAGCTGCGCGGCGGCCCGCTCGGCCACCTCGGCGGAACCCCGCTGCAGGCCGTGGTCGACGACCCGCGCGCACACCCGCAGGCCGCGGCCGCGGGCGAGGTGGGCGGTGGCGGCGGCGAGCGCCAACGAGTCGGCACCGCCGGAGCACGCCACCACCAGCGGTGCGTCCCGCAGCGCGGGGTGGGCGGCGAGGAGGTCGCGGACCGCGGTCCGCACGGCCAGCAGCGCGGGCCCCGCGGCGCGCTCGGATCGGCCAGGAGTCACCGGCCCATTCTCGGCGGCCCCCGCGGCGCGCCACGACCCAGGTCAACGGCCCGCCCGCGAACGGTGGTCCCGGTATCAGGCCCCAGGTCCGGCGCTCAGCCGGGCCATCCGAAAGCCCGGCGGTCAACCGGGGCAGCCCCAGGTGCGGCGGTCAGCCGTGGACGCGGCGCAGCCAGGATGCGGGATCGGTGGTCTCCGCCCGGGTCGGCAGGTGCTCCGGGGAGGTCCACACCGCGTTGAAGCCGTCCATCCCCACCCGGTCCACGACGTACCGGGTGAACGCCGCGCCCTGCGCGTACTGGCGCATCTTGGCGTCCACGCCGAGCAGGCTGCGCAGCAGCCGGTCCAGCACCCCGCCGCCCTGGCGGCGCTCGGTGAACCGGCGGCGGATGGTGGCCACACTGGGCACCACGCTCGGCCCGACCGCGTCCATCACGTGGTCCGCGTGCCCCTCCAGCAGGGTGGACAGCGCCAGGATCCGGTCCAGCGCGGCGCGCTGCCGCGGCCCCTGCAGCAGCTCGACCACACCGAGCACGCCGGGGCTGGACCGCGCGTCCGGCCCGGCGCGCACCCCGCGCACGATCGCGGGCAGCCTGCCCAGCAGCTCGCCGGGGGAGGAATCCAGGTCCGAGAGCAGCATGCCGAGGCTGTCCGCGAAGTGGTCCCGCAGCCACGGCACCGCGTTGAACTGCAACCGGTGCGTCGACTCGTGCAGGCACACCCACATCGTGAAGTCGTCGGCGGGCACGTCCAGCGCCCGCTGCGCGGCCACGATGTTCGGCGCCACCAGCAGCAGCCGCCCGGGCCGGGTGCCGCGCTCGCTGGGCAGGAACGGGTCGTACTGCCCGAGGACCTTCGTGCCCAGGTACGACAGCACCAGCCCGGCCTGCACGCCCGCGCCCCGGGCACCCAGCCCGCCGAGCGGATCGTCGCCGGAACCGGTGCCGCGGGAGCGCAGCGCGATGCCCGTCAGCTCGGAGAGGCCCTGCGCGGCGGCCCGCACCCACTCCCGCCGATCCACCACGTCGCCTTCGAGCACCGGCAGGTCCAGGCCGAGCCCGGTCAGCTCCCGCACGTGCGTTTCGGCGGCCACCCCGGCCCGGCGCAGCGAGCGGACCGCGTGCACCGCGTCCTCGCGGGGGACGTCGGGTCCGCTGCGCATCAACCGGCCCGCGGTCGCGGCCGCCAGGTCCCAGTCGAGCGAGCGCTGCGCGCCGTCCCGGCCGTGCGGTCGGGGCGGCAGCGTCGCGGATCGCGGAGTCACGGAATCGACCGTACTCCGGTCGCGACGAGCGGCGACACCGCTGGCCGAGCCCGGTGCGAGCCCGCGATCAGCGGCAACCGCACTGCTGGACGGCCGCGACGACCTCGTCGAGCGCGGGCCGGACCTGCGTCGGCGGGCTGGTGCTGTTGGACATCAGCGCGAACACCAGCAGCCGGCCGTCCTCGGTGAGGATCGTCCCGGACAGGCTGTTCGCCCCGTCGAGGGTGCCGGTCTTCGCGCGGACCCAGCCGCGGCCCGCGCCGTCGCCGTAGCGGTCGGCGAGGCTGCCGGAGCCGCCCGCGACGGGCAGGCCGGTGAGCAGCGCGCGCAGCTTCGCGCTCTTGGCGGGCAGGCCGCCGTCGCGCTCCGGTTCAGCGGCGGTGGCCATCAACCCGGCCAGCACCTTCGCCGGGATGCGGTCCTCCGTGGACAGGCCGCTGCCGTCGGACATCTGCACGCCCGTGAGGTCGACGCCGTTGCGCTGCAGCACCTCGCGCACCGCCTGCACCGAACCGGCGAAGGACGGTTCCTTCCCGGTCTTGATCGCGACTTCGCGGCCCAGCGCCTCGGCCAGCACGTTGTCCGAGTGGATCAGCGTGCTCTCGACGAGCTTGCGCATCGTCGCCGACCGCACCGCACCGAGCCGCTGGGCGCCGCGCGGCGCGGTCCCCTCGGACACCGCGGAGGCGGGCACGCCCAACCGCTGCGCGAGTTCCCGACCGGCCTGCTCGGCGGGGTTCTGGGTCCGCGAGTCGTACTCCTCGGTCGGGTCGCCGGTGCGCCCGCCGTCGGCCATCACGGACTCCATCGGCGCCATGATCCCGTCGCCGACGTCCCCGGGCAGCCAGCCGGGGGCCATCGTCGGCCCCCGGTAGCGGCTGTTGTCCACCTGGATCGAGGTGACCTGGCCGCCGGTCGCCGCCCGCACCTGCTCGGCGAGGTCGTCGAAGCGGCCCGCGCCCGGGTACACCGACTCCTGGCCCGCGGGCATCGTCGACAACGTCGGGTCGCCGCCGCCGACGAGCACCACGCTGCCGGGCTGGGAACCGCGCACCACCTCGGTGGTGAACCGGGCGTCGTGGTCGAGCTCCAGCATCGCGGCGCTGGTCGTGAGCAACTTGCCGGTGGAGGCGGGCATCATCGGCGTGTCCTGCTGCCGCTCCCACAGCGTCTTCCCGGACCGCACGTCGACGACCGCACCGGTGACCGGCGCCAGCACCGGGTTCGCCAGCGGGCCGCTGACCGCCGCCTCGATGCCGGAACCGCTCGGCTCCGGCGCGTCCATCCCGACCGGGCGGATCGACGGGGACAGCCGCACCGGAGCGGGCGGATCGGCCAGCTGGGCGGCGCTGATCCCGTTGATCAACGCCGGGACGCCGACCGCGAGACCCGCGCCCAGCACGACCACGGTCAACACCGCCAGCAGCACCGTGGCGCGCCTGCGCCGCGGCGCCGGGGCCGCTTCGGCGGGAGCGTCCTCGTGCTCCTCGTAGCCGTCGTACCGCTCGTCCTCGTGCGGTTCCGCGGGCTGGGCCTGCTCCTGGGGCCGCGGCGGCTGCGCGGGAACGGCGAAGTCCTGCGGCTGCGCGTGCCGTTGCGGCTGCGCGTGCCGTTGCGGCTGCGGGGGCTGCTGCTGTTGCGGTGGGCGGTGCGGCGCGACCGGGATGGTGCGCGGCGGCGGAGGTTGCTGCCCCTGCTGCCTGCCGGGCGGCGGGCCGGAGAAGTCGGGGCGGCGGAACTGCTGGGTGCGCTCCGCGTCCGAAGGGCCGGGCACCGGGCGCGACGGCTGCTGCGGCGCGGGCGGGACGATCGGGATCCGGGTGGTCGGCGGACCCTGGTCGAACGCCTGCGGGCGCGGCCGGTCGGCGGGGCGGTCCTGCGGGGGTTCGGTGCGGCCCTGCTGCTGCGGGTCCTGGGGCTGCCGACCCTGCTGGGGGCGCTGCTGCTGGTCGGGCTGCTTCGCGGCCTGCTGCTGGTCCGGCTGCTTCGGAGCGTGCTGCTCGCCGGGCTGCTTCGGAGCCTGCTGGTCCGATTGCTTCGGAGCCTGCTGCTCGCGGCGTCGAGCCTCCTGCTCCAGGTCGGCCAGGCTGAACTGCTGGGTGTCGTCGATCCGCCGGAACTGCTGGGTCTGCTCGGCGGGCGGCGGCCCGATCGGCGTCCCGGCATCCGCGGTGAACGCGGAGTCCACCGCGGGCGGCTGCTCGACGTGCGGCCGGGGATCGGTGGATGACGGCGGGGCGGCGCCCGCATCGGCGGAGAACGCCGAGTCCACGGGCTCGTCCCGGTCGTCCGCGGCCTCCTCGGGCTCCGCCTCGACCCGGGCCTGCTCGGCGGTCGGCCACTCGTCGCGGGTCCGCTCCTCGGCCGCCCGGCGGCGGTCGACGCGGGCGGTCCCGTCCTCGACGGCGGGGAGCCGGCCGGTGTCGGCGGTCGGATCCCGGTCCGTGCTCGGGGCGGTACCGCGGGTGGCGTCCGCGTCCTGGTCGGCCGTCGCGTCGCGGTCGACGTCGGTGGTCCGCTCGGCCGGTTCGGTGGCCTGGCCGCCGGAGGATGCCGGATGGCCGGGAGCGGCCGGGGCGTCGGTGGTGTCCGGGCGGTCGGCGGTGGTCGAGCGGTCGGCGTCCGCGGTCGTCGAGCGGTCCGCGGTCGTCGAGCGGTCGGCGAGGGCGCTGCGGTCCAAGCGTTCCGTCGCGGGCGCGGAGCGCTCGGTCGTGCCCGTCCGGCCGGAGTCCTGCTCGGAGCTCGGCGCCTCCGCGGGCACCGCCCGCTGCGGGCCGGTGGCTTCGACGTCCTCGGTGAGCTCGGCCTGCGCGGCCACCGCGGTGTCCAGCGGCACGTCCACCGCCGCGCCGGCGCCCTCGGCCTCGGTCTCGGAGGGCCGGGGCTCAGCCGCGGTCGCCGGCTGCTGCGGCCCGGTGGCCTCGGTGTCCTCCGCCGGCTCCGCCCGGCTGACGGCGGCGGCCTGCTCCGGGTCGGCCACCTCGAAGTCCGGCGCGGCGCGCTCGGTCGTCCGCTCGTCGGTGGCCCGCTCGTCGGTGGCCTGCTCGTCAGAGGTGGTCCACTCGTCAGAGGTCGTCCGCTCGTCGGAGGTCGTCCGCTCGTCAGAGGTGGTCCGCTCGTCGGAGGTCGTCCGCTCGTCAGAGGTGGTCCGCTCGTCGGAGGTGGTCCGCTCGTCGGAGGTCTGCTCGTCAGCCTTCTGCTCACCGACGGTCTGCTCGCCGGTGGTCTGCTCGTCGGTGGTCCGGTCGCCCGTGGTCCCGGCGTCCGCAGCCCAGCCGTCCTGAGTCCAGCGGCCCTCGGTCCAGCCGTCCTGGGTCCAGTGATCGGTGGCCTGGTCGTCGGTGGTCCGGTCGCTGGTGGTCCGGTGGTCGGTGTCCTGGCGGCCCGTGGCGCGCTCGGCGGTGGTCCGGTGGTCCGGGGCCGAGTCCTCGGATGCCCGCTTCGCGGGCCGGTCCGAGCCGTCCTCCGAGGCGGAACGATCGGTCCGGCCCGGTGCGTCCTCGTCCACCCCGTCCGCGTCCCCGGCAGCGTCCTCACCGGTGCGGCCGTCCGCGGTGGCCGGGGAGCCGGCCGGATCAGCAGCGGCCGTGGCGCCGGTCGCCGAGTCGGCGGGACCGTCCGCGTCGGCGGGACCGTCCGCGTCGGCGGGACCGTCCGCGTCGGCGGTGCTCGCCGAGCTCCCGCTGCTCGGCCGGGTCGCACCGCCAGTGCTCTCCGCATCGGATTCCGCGGCGGGGGCCGCCTGCTCCGCTGCCGCGCCGGTCCGCTCGTCTCCGGTGCTCCCGTCTCCGGTGTTCCCGTCCTCGGCGTTCGCCGTCTCGTCGGCGGTGTCCGCGGCGGTCCCGCGCTGCGCCGAGGTCGTCGAGCCGTGCCCGGCGGCGCGCTCCTGCGCGGCCGACCGCTCCGCCGACTCCGCCGTCGCCGACTCCGCCGTCGGGTCCGCGTCCGCGGAACCCGGATCCGTCGGACCCCGAGCGCCCGAGGGGCGGTCGTCCGCAACCGAGCCGTCCGAAGGGTGGTCAGCCGAAGGCCGGTCACCCGCGAGCTGGTCACCCGAAGGCTCGGCCGCCGCGTCCGCGGACCGCTCCTCGGACGACGCGCCCGAAGTTCCCGGTCCCGTCGCTTCCGCGTCCGAACGGTCGTCAGCCGAACCGGGCGCGGACGCCGCGCCCGGGACCGCACCGCGGAACGCGGTGTCCAGCACACCGGAGACCCGCCCGGTCACCTGGGACCCGGTCGTCTGCCAGCCGGAGAAGTCGTGCGCGGCGGCTTCCCGCCCGGCCTCGGGCTCCACCGAGCCGACGAAGCCGACCGGCCGGGAGCTGATCGAGTTCGGTTCGGCCTGGACGTCGCCGCGCAGGGAGCCGCGGACGGTCGATCCCGGACCCGTGCCCGGCGCGCCGCCGGACCCGTCCACCGAGGCAGAGCCGGTCCCGTCCACCGAGGCGGAACCGGTCCCGTCCACCGAGGCAGAGCCGGTCCCGTCCGCCGGCGCGGCGCCGGTCGCGGTCGAGCCGTCGCCGCCGGCCGGGGCCTCGTCCCGCTCCGCTGAGCCTTCCCCCTGTTCCTCGGGGTCCTGCGTCGGGAAGTCCTGCTCGTCGGCCGCGGGGCCCGCGTCCGCGGCAGCCGATCCACTCGCGCCGCCGGTCGCCCGGCTCGCTCCCGCATCGTCCGATCCGGCGCCGTCCGATCCGGGGTCCGCCGAGCGCGCACCGTCCAACCCGGCGTCCACCGGACGAGCGCCGTCCGATCCGGCGCCGTCCGTTCCAGCGTCATCCGATCCAGCGCCCGCCGAGCGAGAGCCATCCGATTCGGCGCCATCCGATTCGGCGCCATCCGAACCGGCGTCCGCCGAGCGGGCGTCCGCCGAGCGGGCGTCCGCCGAACTCGGGCCACCCGTTCCGGCATGACCCGATCCGTCGTCCTCCGCGTCGCCCTCGGGCAGCCGCCCGGTCACGGTCCGGTCCAGCGTGCCCGGCTTCGAGTCGGCGGTACCCCGCCCGGAACCGCTCGCTCCGGCCCCGTCCCGCTGCGTGCGCGAAGCGTCGGTCCCACCGGCTGCCGCATCGCCCTCGGAGGAGTCACCATCGAAGTCGGCGGAATCGGCGTCAGCGGAATCGGCGTCGGCAGACTCAGCGCCGGTCGAGCCCGCTTCAGCGGAGGTGTCGGCGGAATCCGCAGCCGCATCCCCGTCCGATCCGGGCTCGGCCGCGGACCGCTCCTCCTCCGCGGCGGCGGAACCGGTACCGGCCCGCGCGGTGCCACCGGATTCCGCGTTCCCACCGGATTCCGCGTTCCCACCGGATTCCGCGGTTCCCGCGCCGTCATCGCTGGTGGAGTCGGTTCGATCGTCCTTCACCGGCTGTCCATCGCCGGAAGGCTCCGATTCGTTCCCGCGCGCGGGAGGGGCGGCCTCCTGGTCCTCGACCGGGAACCCCTCCGCCTCGCTCTCCGCGAGCCGCTGCCGCTCGGGCCGCTCGGCGTTGCCGCCCCGCTCGTCGCCCGGCGAACCTGCTGCTGAAGCGTTCGAGGACTGCTCGGCGGCATCGGGCTCGGACACCTCACCCCTGAGGCGGTGGGGTTCGGGCACGGGCTTCCTCCTCGACGGTGCGCAAGACTGCCAGATGCGAGCTGCCGCACTGCGGTGGGGCTCGGCGCGCGGCCGTGGTCCACACTAGACGTGGTCGTGCCGCATCACGGGCGGCCACTCCGACGTGTGAGCCTGCGGCTCGGCCTCGGGTGACGCCGTGCGGTGACTGACGAAATCATCGCAGGTCAGGACACTGGCGATGTACGGGACCGGGATGCGGGACCGGCCTGGCAACGGCGGCCGGACGGTCGGGCACGGTCTCGACGAGCAAGCTGGCTAGAACGAGTGAGGAACCGCGTGGACTTCGACGTCACCATCGAGATCCCCAAGGGGAACCGGAACAAGTACGAGGTGGACCACAAATCCGGCCGGATCCGGCTGGACCGGACGTTGTTCACCGCCACCCAGTACCCGGCCGACTACGGCTTCGTCGAGGACACCCTCGGTGAGGACGGCGACCCGCTGGACGCGCTGGTGCTGGTGCAGGAGCCCACCTTCCCAGGGTGCTTGATCACCGCGCGCGCGATCGGCATGTTCCGGATGCGCGACGAGAAGGGCGGCGACGACAAGGTCATCTGCGTCCCCTCCGACGACCCGCGCCAGGAGCACCTGCGCGACATCCACCACCTGGCGGAGTTCTACCGGTTGGAGATCCAGCACTTCTTCGAGGTGTACAAGGACCTCGAACCCGGCAAGAGCGTTGAAGGCGCCACCTGGGTCGGCCGCACCGAGGCCGAAGCCGAGATCAAGCGGTCCTACGAGCGGGCCAAGGAGCAGGGCGACCACTGACGCCCTGAGCAACCCGAAGGCCCTTCCCGATGGGGAGGGCCTTCGTCGCGTCCGGGGGCGGTCCACGCCGCCGGACGACCGGCCGAGCGGTGCCGCCCCCGCGGACCCGGCCCCGTCGCGGACCGGCGAAGCGGGCGCTGCTCGCCGCCCGCGCCCCGGATCCGCTCCACCGAGCAGGCCACCCGCACCGGACCCGGCCGAGCCGCACGAGCTCAGCAGGAGCAGCCGCGGCTCACCGTCGCCGTCCCCCGGTTCGGGGCCGGGGGCCGACGGCGGTCACCCCTGGCGGCGCGGCACCGCGGCCACCAGCACCGAACCGAGCAGCAGCAGGCCCGTCCCGGTCCAGAACAGCGGGATCGTGTAGTACGCACCGCTGGTCTTGGCCAGCGGCGGAGCGGCGGCGCCCTGCGCCGGTGGCGCGGGCTGCTCGGGAGCGGGGGCCGGCGGCACGTCGCAGTGCACGCCGCCCGCCGGTGCCCCGGCGCGGGCCGTCTGCTCGCCGAAGGAGACCTCCGCCAGCGCCGCGTCCGGCATGCCGAGCGCCGTGCCCGGCAGCAGCTTCAGGTCGAACATCCGCGCACCGGCGCGCAGCTCGGTGCCGTTCGCCTCCTGGGTGAGCTCGCCGATGCTCAGCCGCAGCACCCCGAGGTCGAGCACGCGGTCGTTCACCGCCGGACCGACGACCGGCAGCTCGCCCGGCACGCCCGGCAGCCCGATCGGCAGGTCCGCCTGCGGGTTCGCCGCGTCGAGCTCCGCGAGTTCCCGCCCGCCCTGGGTCACCCGCAGCACCGGGGCCTCGTAGTCCACGGTGGACGTGGCCGGATCACCGGTGGCGGTGACGGTCAGCGTCGGCTCGCTCACCACGTCGACCCGCAGCTCCTGCGGCGTGCCGGACAGCAACCGCACGCTCGCCAGCCGCATCGTGGAGGTGGACCGCACCGCCTTGCCCGCCGAGCCCGGCACGTCGACCAGTTCGATCTTGGAGTGCGCACGCACCGCGTCCGGCACGTGCACCAGCGAACCCGCGCCCGATTCGGTCGGTCCCCCACCGGAGAGCAGACCGCCGAGCCGGGCGGGCGACCCCGGGGCGCCCGCGAGCGCCGCGTGCTGGTCGCCGTCCTGCTGCGGGGTGTCCGGCAGCGCGGGCAGCACGTTCACCGCCGACAGGCTCGCCAGCGAACTGCTCGCCTCCGAGATCGGCGAGACGCACGGTCCGAGCCGCTCGTCCCACCTGGCGTGCGCGCTGCCCTCCAGCAGCCCCAGCTTCACCAGCGCGTCCGCCGGGGACGGCGGCGGCTGCACGCCGGTGGTCGTCGGCTCGGCGTGGTCCGGCACCGCGGTCTGCGCGACCGACGCGCCCGGTACCTGCGGCGCGTACCCGCCGATCGCGGCGCCGAACGGCGAGGCCTCGGCGGTCGAGCGCTCGGTGGCCAGGTACGCCTCGGAGTTCGCCGTCGACTTCGCCAGCCCGAGCCCGAGTTCGAGCAGCGCCTGCTTGCGCAGCGCGTCCTCGTACGCGGGATCGTCGAAGATCGTCTCTCCCGGCACCGCGCCGGGCAGCACCCGCAGCACGCCGATCCCGGTGCCCACCTCGGCCGTGATCGGGCCCGGCTGGGCCGGCCCCTCGGAAGCCGGGGGCTGGTCCGGGTCCACCGGCGTCGGCACCGGCGTGGTCTGCGCGAACGCTGCGGGCAGGCTCAGCCCGGCGACGGCCAGCGACACCGTCGTGGCGGCGGCGAAACGACGCAGCGGTCGAGCTGATCGCATCCGACCTGCCTTCCCTAGAAGAAGTGGTGACGAGCGTCACCGAATCTCTCAACGACGGGCTCCCGTCCGAGTGACGCCCGATTTCAGCGCAACCGGTGACGCACGACCGGGCCGCCAACCCCTTCGCCGGGCCGTCGCGGCCACCCGCTACACTTGCTCCGCAACGCCGCCTTAGCTCAGTCGGCCAGAGCGACGCACTCGTAATGCGTAGGTCGAGGGTTCGATTCCCTCAGGCGGCTCGCCGAGAAGACCGCAGGACCACCCCGGTGGACCTGCGGTCTTTTCTTCGTCCTCCCCCGTCGGCTCCGCGACCGCGCGCCCGCCGTGACCGCGACCGGCTTTCCCGGGCCCCCGGCAGCAGTCCATTCCCGGAATGCGCGGGACCACCCATTCCCGCCACCGGCCGCCGAATTGCGCATTCGACGAAAGCCCGCGGAGATCGTCCCGCCCGCCCTCGGGCATTCCGCCACACCGAACTGAACTGCCGGAACGGCGAATCCGGCAGAATCGGCCCCGCCCGCGCGAGGGACGCGCGGACGGGCACCACCTCCCGTTCGGAACTCCCGGAAAAGCCATGCGCGAACCGCGCCCCGAAATACGTGCCGAGACCGGACGAGACCAGGATCCGAACGGGTCCGAGCACCACGCGCACCGCTCCGCCGCGCCACCCCGGACCACCTGCGACACCGGCCGCCGCGACACCGGGGAATCCCCCGGCACGCGCCCCCGCGCCCCATAGCAGGCAGGTGCGATGCGCCGACCGTGGCCCACGTGGTTGGGCCGGACGGGTGCGCTGCCACAGTGGAGAGCCCCGATCCGGGGCGAGTAGTCGCGGCGACTGAGTACTTGCGCCATCGGCTGTTATCACTGGCAGGTTTCGGCGAAGATTCCTCCCGGCCGACCTGCAGTGATCACATGGCGCAACAGGGTGTAGGCCGATCAGCCCAATCAGCTATCACCCGACCGGTCGATTGTCGTCGTACTTGGGGAACTACTTCGATCACAGTGACGCCGGAAGGATCGATGTGATGGAGCGTTGGGACGCGGGCACGGGCATCATTGGGGGCGGGGTCATCGCCGGGGAAACCCAGCCGCAGGACTGGGAGCGCCGCATCAGCGAGCTGTCCGAACAGCTCTACCGAGCGCGCATCCTGCAACGACTCCTGCTGATCTGGACCTGTCCGGGGAACGTGGCCCTCGCCGGACTCTCGATCTCCGGGATCGTGCTGCTCGCACCACCGGTGGCGGTCTCGGTGCTGGCCGTGGCGATCCCGGTCGGCTCGGTCGCCGCGTCGGGGCGCATCGCCTACCGGCACCACTTCGCGGTGCGCGCGGTCGCCTCCGAACTGCGCGAGCTGGAACGCGCGCACCGCGAGCACCAACTCGACGAGTGGAACGCGGGCGACCTGCTCGGCATGCGCAAGCGCTACCGGGCCGACCTGCCGGACGTGATCGAGCGCTACCGCGCCGAAGCGGGCAGGCACCGCTGGAAGGACCACGTGCTGCACACCGTGGTGATCGCCGGCTCGATCATCAGCGCCACCGTCACCGCGGCCTCCGCCGCGGTCGTCGGCGCGCGCTGGGCCGCGGTGGCGATCAGCCTGCTGGTGGCGGTCGCGGCGGCGTTCGGCGGCTACGCGAAGTACCGGGAGCGCGCGGCGAGCCTGCAGCAGACCGCCGACGTGCTCGAACGCGAGTACCACTCGGTCGAATTACGCGCGGGCCGCTACAGCAGGTTCGACGACGAAGGCGACGCGTACGCCGAATTCGCCGACACCGTCGAGTCGCTGCGCGAGGAGCAGGCGAAGCGCCAGCAGCACCTCAACCAGTCCATCGACGTGACCTCCGTCGCCGGACAGTAGTTCCAAGATCTTCCGCCTCACACGAACGGGTCGGAAACCGGCCGCTCAGCGCACTCCCCGTCGACGCACCGCGACGGCTGTGATCGCTGATTAGTGGCCGGTCCCGGCTCCGTACGCTGCGACCTCTGGCGCACAGGTGAGGGCCTGTGCAGAGAGGAGCAAGGCGATGAAACGCAGCCTCACCACGGCCGCCGCCGTGCTGGCGGGCGCCGGCGCCGTCGGTTTCGCCGGCACCGCGCACGCCGACTCGCAGTTCCCGGCCGAGCTGCCGGTGGACAACGGGGTCGCCCAGACCGCCTTCCACGCCGCCGGAACCGTGCACGGCGTGCAGCAGACCGTCGGCGACGTGGTGCGCGCGCCGCAGGCCCTCGCCGAGCAGGCGGGCACTGCCACCGGCCGCACCGGTGACGGCAACGTCATCGGTGACGCGCTGCAGGACTTCACCCAAGCCCACACCCATCCGGTCGCCACCCAGGGCGCCCACCTCCCGATCGGCGGCGTCATCCCCGCCCAGCAGAGCGCCCGTTCCGGCGCGACGCCGGTGGACGGCCTCGCGAAGGACGAGAACGTGCGCGGCATCGTCGACACCATCGACGACTTCGGCACCTCGATGATCGGCCTCATCAACGCGCTGCCCGCGGACCAGGTGAACACCACCACCGACTCCCAGAGCGGGCAGCCCGGCAAGCCCGGCACCAGCGGTCAGAACGGCTCCAACGGCGAGGACGGTGGCGACTCCACCGCCACGGCCCCCACCACCAAGCCCACCGTGGGCGGCACGCCCAAGGGCGGCCTGCTCGACCTGAGCAACGCGGGCGGTGCGGTCGGCAAGCCGCTGGCCGACGGCCTCAGCGGCACCCCGTTGGCGGGGCTCGCCAACCTCGATCAGCGCGGCTGATCACGCAAGCCACGGCCCCCGCGCTCTGGGAGGAGAGCGCGGGGGCCTTTCCCTGCGCCCGTCAGCCGTGGTGCAGGGTCGCGACCATCGCCTCCACCGCGATGATCGGCTTCACGTTCTGGGTGAGCGCGGTGCGGCACTCCAGCACCGCCTCCAGCCGCCGCAGCGTCGACTCCGACGTCCACTGCGATGCGGCCTTCGCCACGTCCGAGGCGTAATCCGGGTGGTTCAACGACGCCGGTGACCCGGACCGGGAGACCAGCACGTCGCGGTAGAACCCGGCGAGGTCCACCAGCGCCAGGTCCAGGGCGTCGCGCTGCGAGCGCGTCGCGCGCGACTTCTGCTTCTTCTCCAGCTCCTTCAGCGCCGCGTTCGCGCCGCGGGTCGCCGAAGCCGTGCCCTTGCCGGTGCCGCCCGCACCCATCGCGGTGCGCAGCTCGTCCTTCTCCGCCTCGTTGCGGTCCTCGTTCGCCGAGGTCGCCTCCGACTCGGAGGACCTCACCAGCCCGCTCGCCGCGGTGAACACGTCCGAGAACCGGCGCAGCCCCACCGGGATGCTCAGCACCCGGTCCCGCCGCTCCCGGGCCTCCGGATCGGTGGCCAGCCGCCGAGCCCGCCCGATGTGCCCGCCGCACACCGAAGCCGCCCACCGGGCCATCTCGTCGCCGACGTCGTCGCGCTCCCGCAGCACCTCGGCGATCGACCCGGCCAGCGGGGTGCGCAACTGCATCGCGCGGCACCGGGAGCGGATCGTGACCGGCACGTCCTCCGGGTGGTCCGACGGCGCGCACAGCAGGAAGACCGTGCGCTCCGGCGGTTCCTCCACCGCTTTCAGCAGCGCGTTCGCCGCGCCTTCGGTGAGCCGGTCGGAGTCCTCGATCAGCACCACCCGCCACTGGCCGGTGGTGGGGCGGCGCGCCGCGGCCTGCACCAGGGCCCGCATCTCGCGCACCGAGATCGTCAAGCCCTCCGGCACCACGACCTTCACGTCCGCGTGGGTCCCCGCCACCACCGTCCGGCACGCCGCGCAGCGGCCGCAGCCCGGCGCCTCGCCCGGTTCCAGGCACTGCAGCGCGGCGGCGAACGCCCGGGCGGCCACCGAACGACCCGAACCGGGCGGCCCGGTGAACAGCCACGCGTGCGTCATGGCGCCCGCGGGCGCGGGCTCGCCGCGGACCTGGAGGTGGGCGGCCTGCGCGGCGGCGAACAGCGTGCGCACCGCGTCGGGCTGGCCGACGATGTCCGCCCACACCCCGGTCGCCGGGGGGACTTCGCCCGCTACCGGGTCGGGGACCTGCGCCACCACGTCACCTCCGGGGTCGTCGCGCCGCCTGCGTCGACACGCACTGTACGAGGCCGCGCCGACACCGGATCAGCGACCCGGCGCCCGGAGCCGCGGTCAGCTGCCGCTGGTGGACGAGGTGCTGCGGCTCGACGAGGACGAGCGGGAGCCGCTCGCCCGGGACGCCGGGCTCTTCGCCGACTTCGCGGTGCTGCTCTTCGCCGCGCCGGACTTCGCGGTGGTGGACTTCGACGTCCCCGACTTGGTCGCGGTCGACTTCGACGCCGTCTTGGTCGTCGACTTCTTCGCCGTCGTCTTCGTGCCGGTGCTCTTCGTCGACTTCGCCGTGCTGGTCTTCGCGGTCGACTTCGTCGTCTTCTTCTTCGCCGGGGCCTTCGCCCGCCGCTCCGCGATCAGTTCGACGGCCCGGTCCATCGTCAGCGACTCGACCTCGTCGCCCTTGCGCAGCGAGGCGTTCGTCTCGCCGTCGGTGACGTACGGACCGAACCGGCCGTCCTTGATGACCAGCGGCTTGCCGGTGTCCGGCTCGTCGCCGAGCTCCCGCAGCGGCGGGGCCGCGGCCCGGCGGCCGCGCTGCTTCGGCTGGGCGTAGATCTTCAGCGCCTCGTCGACGGTGACGGTGAAGATCTGGTCCTCGGTCTCCAGCGACCGCGAATCGGTCCCGCGCTTGAGATACGGGCCGTAGCGGCCGTTCTGCGCGGTGATCTCCTCGCCGGACTCCGGGTCGGTGCCCACCACCCGCGGCAGCGACAGCAGCTTCAGCGCGTCGTCGATGGTCACGGTGTCCAACGACATCGACTTGAGCAGGCTGCCGGTGCGCGGCTTCGACTTGTCCCCTTCGGGGAGGACCTCGGTGACGTACGGGCCGAACCGGCCCTCCTTCGCCATCACCTCGTGCCCGGTCGCCGGATCGGTGCCGAGGCTGCGGCCCTCCATCGGCGTCGCGAACAGCTTCTCCGCGACCTCCGAGCTGAGCTCGTCCGGCGGCAGGTCGTCCGGCAGGTTCGCCCGCTGCGACTCCTCCGCGTTCAGCGGACGCTCCAGGTACGGGCCGTAGCGGCCCACCCGCACGTAGACGGTGCGGCCCTCGTCGTCGGTGAACATCGGGATGGAGTTCACCTCGCGCGCGTCGATCTGCTCCACGCTGGAGCCGACGAGCTTCTTGAGCCCGCCCGCGCGGCCGATCGAATCACCCGGCCCGACCTCGCCGCCGAAGTAGAAGCCGGACAGCCACTTGGTGCGCTGCTGGCGGCCCTCGGCGATGCGGTCCAGCTCGTCCTCCAGCGCCGCGGTGAAGTCGTAGTCCACCAGCCTGCCGAAGTGCTGCTCCATCAGCCCGACCACGGCGAACGCCACCCAGGACGGGACCAGCGCGGAACCCTTCTTCCACACGTAGCCGCGCTCCTGCACGGTGCTGATGATCGACGCGTAGGTGGAGGGGCGGCCGATGCCCAGCTCCTCCAGCGCCTTCACCAGGCTCGCCTCGGTGTAGCGGGCCGGCGGGTTCGTGTTGTGGCCGTCCGGCTCCAGCTCGGCGGCGGTGATCGCCTGGCCCTGGCTGAGCCGCGGCAGCCGCGATTCGGCGTCGTCGGCGACGCCACCGGCCTCCGAGTCCACCGATTCCACGTACGCCTTGAGGAACCCGGCGAAGGTGATCGTGCGGCCGGACGCGGCGAACGTGCACTCCTCACCGGAGGTCGCCGTACCGGTGATGCGCACCGACAGCGTGGTGCCCTTCGCGTCCGCCATCTGCGAGGCGATGGTGCGCTGCCAGATCAGCTCGTAGAGCTTGAATCCGTCCACGTCCAGCTCGTTCGCGACCTGGCCGGGGGTGCGGAAGCTCTCGCCCGCCGGGCGGATCGCCTCGTGCGCTTCCTGGGCGTTCTTGACCTTGCGGTTGTACTGGCGGGGCTGCGGCGACAGGTGGCTGTCCCCGTAGAGCTCCCTGGCCTGGTTGCGCGCCGCGGTGATCGCCGTCTCGGACAGCGTCGTCGAGTCGGTTCGCATGTAGGTGATGTAGCCGTTCTCGTACAGCCGCTGCGCGGTGCGCATCGTGCGATCCGCCGAGAAGCGCAGCTTGCGGCTCGCCTCCTGCTGCAGGGTGGAGGTCATGAACGGCGCGTACGGCTTCCGCGTGTACGGCTTCTCCTCGACGCTGGAGACGCTGAGCCGGGCGTCGGTCAGCGCCGCCGCGAGGCGCCGCGCCGCAGGCTCGTCCAGCGGCTTCACGTCGGCGTTCTTCAACCGGCCGTCCGGGCCGAAGTCGCGGCCGGTGGCCACCTTCGCCCCGTCCACGGTCACCAGCCGGGCGCCGAAGCGCGGCGGCTCGGCGCTCGCCCCGGCGTCCATCGTCGCCGAGATGTCCCAGTACGAGGCGGGCACGAACTTGATGCGCTCCCGCTCCCGCTCGACCACGATCCGGGTCGCCACGGACTGCACGCGGCCCGCCGAGAGCTTCGGCATGACCTTCTTCCACAGCACCGGGCTGACCTCGTAGCCGTACAACCGGTCCAGGATGCGACGGGTCTCCTGCGCGTCCACCAGGTCCTGGTCGAGGTCGCGCGGGTTCGCGGCGGCGGCCTGGATGGCGGATTCGGTGATCTCGTGGAACACCATGCGCCGCACCGGCACCTTCGGCTTCAGCGTCTCCATCAGGTGCCAGGCGATGGCCTCGCCCTCGCGGTCGCCGTCCGTGGCGAGGTAGAGCTCGTCGACTTCCTTCAGCGCGTCCTTCAACTCGCTGACCGTCGACTTCTTGTCCGCGGTCACCAGGTACAGCGGCTCGAAGTCGTTCTCCACGTCCACGCCGAGGCGCGCCCAGGACTGGCCCTTGTACTTGGCGGGCACGTCGGCGGCGCCGCGCGGCAGGTCGCGGATGTGGCCGCGGGAGGACTCGACCACGAAGTTGGTGCCGAGGTAAGAGGCGATCTTGCGTGCCTTGGCCGGGGACTCGACGATGACCAACCGCCGACGTCCGGAGTCCGTCCCGCCGGAGGACCCCGAAGCCCGGCCGTTACCGCCGCTCTGCTTCGCCCGTGTCGACCCAGCCACGCTTACCTGCTCTCTTCTCGCGGAGGCGTCCGATCCGCCAGTGTGCACCGCATACCACCCCGGATGCCGCACCCAGGGACGCACAGCGTGGCACACAACACGCCTGCGCTCGCGTCTTCCGTTCCGTACGAACGTATCGGGTGCCGGTCCTGTTCCGTTGCGTGACCTGCCCCGACCTGTGGCGTGATCGTCAGGAGACGAGCGGCCACGTTCGCTCGATCGCACCATCGGGGGTCGGACCGACCAGCTCCGCGAGCCGCTCGATCCGGCGCCGTCCGGTGACGCGCAGCGCTGGTCCGCCCGCTCGCGGACCCGTGCAGCGCGCGGGCAGTCCGGCCCTGGCCAGAGCCGCCGCCAACGGCTCGTAGGTCTCCGGCGCGTGCGGGTCCAGGCCCAGCAGGTACCCGCCCGGCACCGGCCTCCCCGCGGTCAGCGCCCACAGCCGCAGCGCCGCCCCGTCGGGGGCGAAGTCCGCGGGGACCGACTTCACCGCGCCGCGCAGCCACTGCCCGGCCAAGCCGGTCAGGTCGGCGCGGAACGCGGTGCGCACCAGCGGGTGTCCCTCTTCGGAGCGACCGAGCTCGGCGGCCACCCCGCGGTCGGCGCAGGCGCGCGCCAGCGACCGGGCGCGCCAGTCGTCGGCGACGACCACGGACAGCCGGGCCGCGGTGCCGCGACCGAACCCGACGGCCTGGCCCGGGCCGCACAGCAGTCCCGCGAGGTCGGCCACCCGGGGGTGGCGAGCCTCCGCGGAGAAGAAGGACAGCTGGTCCACGATGCGTGATCGTAGAACGTCCGTTCGAGCTTGACCAGGGCCCTCCGCCCGGACGAGGGATCGATCGACCTCGTTCGGGCGGAGTCGCCTGCCGGGTCAGCCCGGGGGCTGCTGCTGGGGCTGCTGTTGCTGCTGCTGTTGCTGGAGCTGCTCCTGCTGAGCGGCCGACTGCGTCAACTGCTGGCACTGCGGCGCCTTCATCGCGGCGTCGTTGAGCTGCTGGTTCTTGGAGAACTCGGCGAACTGCGCGCTGAAGTCGAGCTGCTGGCCCTTCTTCAGCTCCTCCTGCACCCCGGTCATGCCCGTGGTGAACGCCTGCTCGTTGGAGGTGTCGACCTGCTCGGCCTTGCCCTTCGCCGCGGAGAGGATGTCGCGGACCTGGGTGAATCCGTCCACGAACGTGGTGGCCACCTGGTCGGCGCCCGCGATCGGCGACGGGCCGATCCGCTGGAGCCCGGTGACCGTCTGGTCCGCGGCGTCGTGCGCAGCGGTCATCTGCGCGATGGACGACGCCTTGAAGGTCTCGGTGTTCGTCTTGTCCACCTGCGGGGCCTGCTGCTGCGAAGCGGAGAAACCGCCGACGAGACCGCACAGCTCGCCGGTCCAGGCCACGCCGTCGGAACTCGCCTGCGCGGGCTTGCCCTGCTCCTGCTGCTGGGGCTGCTCCTGCTGCTGCGGGGCGGGCTGCTGCGGTTCGCCCTGGGAGCAGCCGGCCAGCGCCAGCGGGACGGCGGCGAGCACCGCGACGGAGGTCGAACGGATATTCATGCGCATTCCCTCAGGTCGGGTCGGCGTGCTCCCCGACTCTCCCGCACCAGCACGGCCGCCCCCGGAACCGGGGCCCCGCCGACCGGAGTCCGCCCAGCGCACAGCGGAGGGGGGCCCCCCCCGCCCGCCCCCCCCCCCCCCCCCGCCCCCCCCCCCCCGCCGCGGCGGGGGCCCGCCCGGCGGCCACCGATCAGGTCGCGCCGTTGACGATCTTGTCGTCGTCGGCGGGCGCGTCCGAGATGGCCGTGCTGCGCCGCTTGGACACCACGATGGCGCCCACCACGACCAGCGCCGCCACCACCGCGATCGCGATGCGCACCGCGGGCGACGCCGAATCACCCACCGACAGCGTGACCACCGCAGGGGCGATCAGCACCGACACCAGGTTCATCACCTTGAGCAGCGGGTTGATCGCCGGGCCCGCGGTGTCCTTGAACGGGTCGCCGACCGTGTCGCCGATGACCGTCGCCGCGTGCGCCTCGGACCCCTTGCCGCCGTGGTGGCCGTCCTCGACCAGCTTCTTCGAGTTGTCCCACGCGCCACCGGAGTTCGCCAGGAAGATCGCCATCAGCGTGCCCGTGGCGATCGCACCGGCCAGGTACCCGGCCAGCGGCCCCACGCCCAGGCCGAAGCCCACCGCGATCGGCGCCAGCACCGCCAGCAATCCCGGCGTGGCCAGCTCCCGCAGCGAGTCGCGGGTGCAGATGTCGACCACCCGGTGGTACTCCGGACGAGTGGAGCCGTCCATGATCCCCGGGTTCTGCTTGAACTGGCGCCGCACCTCGTAGACCACGGCACCGGCCGCCCGGGACACCGCGTTGATCGCCAGCCCGGAGAACAAGAACACCACCGCGGCCCCGATCACGATGCCGACCAGCACGTTCGGCGCGAACACCTGGTACGCCTCCGCGGTGATCGTGGTGGAGACCGCGCGCGCGGCCTGCACGATCGCGTCCTGGTAGGCGCCGAACAGCGCGGTCGCCGCCAGCACGGCGGTCGCGATGGCGATGCCCTTGGTGATCGCCTTCGTGGTGTTGCCGACCGCGTCCAGCTCGGTCAGGATCTTCGCCCCGTCGCCCTCGAACTCACCGGACATCTCCGCGATGCCCTGCGCGTTGTCCGCCACCGGGCCGAAGGTGTCCATCGCGACGATCACGCCGACCGTGGTCAGCAGGCCGCAACCGGCCAGCGCGATCGCGAACAGCGCCACCGTCAGCGTCGTGGACAGCAGGAAGGCGCCGAACACCGCCGCGCCGATCACCAGCGCCGTGTACACGGCCGACTCGAAGCCGACCGACAGGCCGGTGAGGATCACCGTGGCGGCACCGGTCTTCGAGGACTCGCCGACGTCCTGCACCGGGCGATGCTCGGTGGCGGTGAAGTAGCCGGTCAGCTTCAGGATCACCGCGGCCAGCAGGATGCCGATGAGCACGGCGGCCAACGCGATCAGCGCCGGGCTGCCGCTGGCGCCGGCGACCTCCGGCGAGGCACCGGCCAGCTCGGCGAACGAGTTCGGCAGGTACACCAGCGCGGCCACCGCGCACAGCACCGCCGAGATCCCCGCGGAGATGAAGAAGGAGCGGTTGATCGCGGTCAACGCGCTCTCCCCCGCCTTGGCCTTCGTCAGGTACACGCCGATCACCGCGGTGACCACGCCGATCGCGGGCACGATCAGCGGGAACAGCAGCCCCTTGAGGCCGAACGCGGCGGTCCCGAGGATCAGCGACGCCACCAGCGTCACCGCGTAGGACTCGAACAGGTCCGCGGCCATGCCCGCGCAGTCGCCGACGTTGTCCCCGACGTTGTCGGCGATCGTCGCGGCGTTGCGCGGGTCGTCCTCCGGGATGTCCTGCTCGACCTTGCCGACCAGGTCCGCGCCCACGTCGGCGGCCTTGGTGAAGATGCCGCCGCCGACCCGCATGAACATCGCCAGCAGCGCGGCGCCGAAGCCGAAGCCCTCCAGCACCCGCGGCGCCTCGCCCGCGTAGACGAGCACGACCAGCGCCGCGCCGAACAACCCGAGGCCGACGGTGGTCATGCCGACCACGCCACCGGTGCGGAACGCGACGCGCATCGCCTTCTCCCGGCCCGCGCCGGGATCGTTCGACGCGGCCGCGACCCGCACGTTCGCGCGGGTGGACAGCCACATGCCGAGGTAGCCGATGGCGGCGGAGAACGCCGCGCCGAACAGGAAGAAGATCGACCGGCCGATGCGTTCGCCGGTGCTGTTCGCGGGGAGCACGAACAGCACGACGAAGACCACGACGGCGAACCCGGCCAATGTCCGGAACTGCCGGTTGAGGTACGCGGAGGCGCCTTCCTGCACCGCCTGCGAGATCTGCTGCATCTTGGCCGAACCCTGGCCGGCCGCCAGCACCTCCTTGATCAGCACGTAGCCGAAGGCCAGCGCCGCCAAGGCGATGATCAGGACCACGCCGACGACGGCGTAGTCGGAGCCGCTGAGTTCGAACGCACCGGGGGCGTTCTGCGCGAGGTCCATCCGGTGCGTCGAGCTCGGTGGTGCAGTGCCCTGGGCGACCCAGCCGGGCTGGACCGGGGACAGCAGGGACATCCGTCCTCCTCGGGTGTGGCTCGGTGGCACGCCGGAGAGGCGGTGGTGCGTCCACTCCGACGCTCGGTACGGCCTCGGCCGCGAGCGGCCCGCCGGGGCCCGTCCGCGATCGATGTCGTGGCCGCGAAGTCTATTCAGGCCTGACGTGTCTTACTTCACGGTGTGATGTGCGCCTCGCAACGACGTGCTGCTTCGTTATCGAGTGATCGATCCAGTTAGGACTTGATCACCCGATCGGACACACTTCTACATGGACCGAACGGGTGACTTCGTGTATCGCGTGTCGCAGCCGGATCGAACCGGCGTGTCGCGGCCCCGGAGACCCGCGCGGACACCACCGCGCGGACGCCTCGGCCGCGCCCGCAGGCCACCTCACACCCCCGCGGCCCGCGCCCCGGGCCACGACGGCGCGGTGGCGGGCGAGTCCACCCGAACGAGATCACCGGGCCGCAGGTTCCGCGTGCGTGCGGTGCGGGAACAGCGCTGTGCGACGCTCGACCACGTGAACTCGGCACACCGGAGAGCGGGCAGGACCGGCAGCGGCAAGCGGCTGCTGGACCGGGTGCTGGCCGGCACGCCCGCGGACGAATCACCGCTGCGGCACGTCGAGCAGCTCGCCGAACGGCCCGCGCAGCACGCGGACTGGCCGGGCTGGGCGCCCGAACCGCTGGTCGAGGCGCTGCGCGCCCGCGGCGCCGAACGCCCCTGGAGCCACCAGGCCGAAGGCGCCGAAGCCGCGTGGGCCGGTGAGCACGTCGTGGTGGCGACCGGCACCGCGTCCGGCAAGTCGATGACCTACCAGCTGCCGGTGCTCACCCGGTTGCTCACCGACGCCCGGGCCACCGCGCTGTACCTGTCGCCGACCAAGGCGCTGGGCGCCGATCAGCTCCGGTCCACCACCGAGCTGGGCCTGGACGGGATCCGCGCCGCCGCCTACGACGGGGACACCCCGTTCGTCGAGCGGGACTGGGTGCGGGCGCACGGCCGGTGGGTGTTCACCAACCCGGACATGCTGCACCACGGCGTGCTCGCCCAGCACTCCCGCTGGGCGCGGTTCTTCCGCAACCTCTCCTACGTGGTCGTCGACGAGTGCCACACCTACCGGGGCGTCTTCGGCTCGCACGTGGCGCTGCTGCTGCGGCGGCTGCGGCGGATCGCGCGGTACTACGGCGCGGAACCGGTGTTCGTGCTCGCCTCCGCGACGGTGGCCGACCCGGCCTCCCTGGGCGAACGGCTGATCGGCGCCGAGTGCCGGGCCGTCACCGCGGACGGCTCGCCGCGCGGCGCCCGCACCGTCGCATTGTGGGAACCACCGCTGCTGGACGACGTGTCCGGCGAGAACGAGGCGCCGGTCCGGCGTTCCGCCGGGAGCGAGGCCGCACGGATCCTCACCGAACTCGTCGTGGAAGGCGCCCGCACGCTCGCGTTCATCCGATCCCGGCGCGGCACCGAGCTCGCCGCGCTGGCCGCCCGCCGCGCCCTGTCCGAAGTGGACGATTCGCTGGTGGACAAGGTCGCCGCCTACCGGGGCGGCTACCTGCCGGAGGACCGGCGGAAGCTCGAACGGGCGCTGCTGAGCGGGGAACTGCTCGCCGTCGCGGCCACCAACGCGCTGGAGCTCGGCGTCGACATCGCGGGCCTGGACGCGGTCGTCGTCGCCGGGTTCCCGGGCACGCTCGCCTCGTTCTGGCAGCAGGCCGGGCGCGCCGGGCGCGACGGGGACGACGCGCTGGTCGTCTTCGTCGCCCGGGACGACCCGCTGGACACCTACCTGGTGAACCACCCGCCCGCCGTGCTGGACCGGCCGGTCGAGTCGACGGTGCTGGACCCGGCGAACCCCTACGTGCTCGAACCGCACCTGGCCTGCGCCGCGGCCGAGCTGCCGCTGGACGAAGCGGCGTTCGAGGTCTTCGGCGGCGAGCCCGCCCGCACCGCGACCGACGCGCTCACCGAGGCCGGAGTACTGCGCAAGCGGCCGCGCGGCTGGTACTGGACCGAGCGGGAACGCCCGCACCGGGAGGTGGAACTGCGCGGGTCCGGTGGGCAGCAGATCGCCGTCGTCGAGGGCGACTCCGGGCGGATGCTCGGCACCGTCGACCCGGATTCGGCGTGCGCCACGGTGCATCCCGGCGCGGTCTACCTGCACCAGGGGCAGTCGTTCGTGGTGGACGAGCTGGACCTGGACGGCGGCCTCGCGCTGGTACACCTGGAGAACCCGGAGTGGCACACCTCGCCGCGCGACGTCGTGGACATCTCGGTGCTCGCCACGGTGCAGGAGCGGAGTCCGGCGCCGGGGATCACGGTGTGCCTCGGGGACGTGGAGGTCACCTCGCAGGTCGTCGGCTACCTGCGAACCCTGCCCTCCGGCGAGGTGCTCGACCAGGTGCCGCTGGACCTGCCCGCGCACAAGCTGGTCACCCGCGCCGTCTGGTACACGATCTCCGACGAACTGCTGACCGACAGCGCGCCGGGGGGCGCCGGGTTGGACCCGGCGCGCATCCCCGGCGCGCTGCACGCCGCCGAGCACGCGGCGATCGGCTTGCTCCCGCTGTTCGCGACCTGCGACCGGTGGGACATCGGTGGTGTCTCCACTGCCCTGCACGAACACACCGGTCGGGCCACGGTGTTCGTGCACGACGGTCATCCCGGGGGAGCCGGCTTCGCCGACCGCGGCTTCGCCGCGTTGTTCCCCTGGTTGGCCGCGACGCGGGAGGCGATCGTCTCCTGCGACTGCCCGGCGGGTTGCCCGTCCTGCGTTCAATCGCCGAAGTGCGGGAACGGCAATGAACCACTGGACAAGGCGGGGGCGGTGGCTGTTCTCGACGTGCTCTCGACCGCGCACGGGGGAGACGCCGGGCAGGGCTAGGGCCTACGGCGGATCGGGTGGGCGAGGGGGTTCGCCGGTCCCCCTCGTCCCCGCCGTCGGTCCCCATCGGGGGTGCCCAGCTGGACGGGTCGGGCGTCCAGTGCCCTGGCGACTCTGGTTCGCGGTCGAGGCGGGCTAGTTGCCCGCGACGACGAGTTCGGCCACGTCTTGGACGGCGTCGGCACCGATGCGCAGGGCGTCACCGATGATCTCGGGGGACGGCAACCGCCACCCGCAGACCTCCGGCTTGACCCGCCAGTGCACGACTCCGTGGTGGAAGGTGCTCGGGGGAACCGGCAGCCAGCTGCCGGCGCTGTGCCTGCGGACCGCTCCGGCCGCGACCAGCTCGGGGCACGCCGCGGTGGCCGAGCCCCCTGCGGCGAGGAAGTACCAGCGGGCGTCCGGGGTCGCCACGATCGGAACCGGAACGCCCAGCGAGCGCAGCGCCCGCGCGGTGCGCCTGCCCAGTTCGGCACCGGTCTCCAGCGCCTCGACCTGGTCACCGGTCGCGACGAGCAGGCTGTACGGCTGCTCGGACCACCACCGGGCGACCTGGTCGACGCCGGCACCGAGCCGGTCCTGCCAGTCCGCGTGCACGGGAACGGGGTGCGCGACACCCGCCGGGTGCGCGGCGTCGGAGCCGGACCAGGCGCGGGCGCCCGCCTCGGAACCGACCGGGAAGGTGCCGGGCAGCACCGACCAGCCGCGAGACGCCAGCTCGATGGCCTGCACCCGGAGCTCGATCCGGAAGGCGCCCGCCCACCCGGTGACACTGGCCTCCACGGCAGCACCGGCTCCTCCGGGAGCGTTCGCTCCGGAAGCGCTGGGCCCCCTGTCCGCTGACCAGTCCATTACCTCTCCTCACTCGACCGTGGCGGATGCCTTCGCACCGGTGTGGCCGCTGCCCCGCGACCGGTCACCTGAGACCGACCACGATGTCGGGATCTCCTGCTCGCTTCCGCTCCATCAATCAACGTCATCCCACCCGGCCTCGTACACCCCCCATGTCGATGACCGGTCGCTCAGCGGCGACGAGCGTCCGGTCGCCGAGAGGGGCGCTGATATGCCGGAGTGTCGGTTCGCGGCGACGTGATCGCGCTCACCGGTCGTTCAGCCGGGGCGCGGGACCGCTCAGCGCGGGCCGCCATCCGGCGAACGGGTGACAGGACCGGCCCTGGCACGCCCGGTGACCTGCGGTGACAGCCCGTCCAGGCCCATCGAGGCCCGAACTTCGACCAGGACGCGCGCGTCGAGACCGGCCAGCTCGCAGTCGAGGACCCGTGCCCGCATCTCCGCCGCGACCCCGCGGGCCGCGGCGCAGGCGGGCGCGCCGCCCTGCTGGGCCCGGGCCGCGGCGGCGAGCGCCGCCAAGTCCGCGGCGCCGTCCGCGCGGTGCCGGGCCAGCATGACCGATCCGAGCACCATGCCGAAACCCACGATCGCGATCACGCCGAGGACGAGGGCCGCGGCGAGCACGGTGGCGACCCCGCGATCGGTGATCTCCTCCCGTTCGTCGCTTCCGAGCAGGTCGTTCCGATCGGCGGGGGGGCGGGCGGGGGGGGGGGGGGGGGGGGGGGGGGGGGGGGGGGGGGGGGGGGGCCGGGGGGGGGGTGGGGGGAAGCTCAGAG
>NZ_JAIUKC010000125.1:0-35457 GCF_020177435.1 Saccharopolyspora sp. 7B
CCAGCCCAACCCGAGCCCCCACGTTCCTGCGCGGGCCCGGGGGCGCGTATATGTGAATAAGACACCGCCCCAGGACGCCCCGGCCGCCCCGGGGCGACCGCGGCGGCACCCCGCCGCGGAGCTGATCGGCGCGCCCGCGCGGACCGGGTGGTTCTCGCCACCCGGCGAGTCGCGGACGCCCGGCGGCGGGCTACTCTCGCGCTGCTGTCCGGTACCCGCTGCGGGACTGGAACGGTTGGGAGGACGACGTGTCGATGTCTGGCGGACGTCCACCAGGTCGAGGCGCGGGACCCCGGCTCCGGGTCGGAGTGGTGTCCGCGGGCCGGGTGGGTGCCGTGCTCGGAGCGGCGCTGGCGCGCGCCGGGCACGAGGTCGTGGCGGTGTCCGCGGTGTCGGACGCCTCGCTGCGCCGAGCCGAGGAGCTGCTGCCCGCGGTACCGGTGCGCCCGCCCGACGAGGTCGCCGACGCCGCCGATCTGGTGGTGCTGGCGGTTCCCGACGACGTGCTGCCCGGCCTGGTGCGCGGCCTGGTCGCCACCGGCTCGCTGCGCTCCGGGCAGATCGTGCTGCACACCTGCGGCGCCCACGGCGTCGCCCCGCTGGAGCCCGCCGCCGAGCTGGGCGTGCTGACCTTGGCGCTGCACCCCGCGATGACCTTCACCGGCCGGGCCGAGGACGTGGAGCGGCTGGCGACGGCCTGCGCCGCGGTGACCGCGCCGGACGACGAGGCGGCGTGGAACGTCGGCGAAGTGCTCGCGCTGGAGCTCGGCGCGGAACCGGTCCGCGTCCCCGAGCACGCCCGGCGGCTCTACCACGCGGCGCTCTCGCACGGCGCGAACCACCTGATCACCCTGGTCAACGAGTGCGCGGACCTGCTGCGCGCCGCCGGGATCGAGATCCCGGACCGGGTGATGGCCCCGGTGCTGTCCGCCTCGCTGGACAACGCGCTGCGCTTCGGGGACCGCGGCCTCACCGGTCCGGTGTCCCGCGGTGACGTGGGCACGGTCCGCGCCCACCTGGGTTCGCTGCGGGAGTCGGCGCCGGAGATGGTCGCCGGGTACGCGGCGATGGCGAGGCGGACCGCCGACCGCGCCGAGCAGGCCGGTCTGCTCGACGCCCGGTCGGCCACCGAAGTGCACGAAGTACTCGACGAGGAGCAGCGATGACCACGGCCGACGGGGTGGGCGCGGGCCCCGGGTACACCGCGCGGGAACTCACCGTGCACCGCCGCCCCGCGGAGCTGGCGAAGGTGACGCGGGCGCTGCGCTCCACCGGCCGCCCGATCACGCTGGTGCCGACGATGGGCGCGCTGCACGAAGGCCACCTGGAGCTGATCCGCGCGGCCCGCAAGGTGCCCGCCGCGGTCACCGTCGTGTCGATCTTCGTGAACCCGCTGCAGTTCGGCGCGGGCGAGGACCTGGACCGCTACCCGCGCACCTTCGACGCGGACCTGGAGCTGTGCCGCGCCGAGGGCGTCGAGCTGGTGCTGGCCCCCGAGCCCGCGGACATGTACGCCCCGGACCGGCAGGTCGGCCTCACCGCGGGCTCGCTCGGTGAGCAGCTGGAGGGGGCGAGCAGGCCCGGGCACTTCGACGGGATGCTCACCGTCGTCGCGAAGCTGCTCGGCATCGTGCGCCCGGACCTGGCGCTGTTCGGCGAGAAGGACTACCAGCAGCTGGTGCTGGTGCGCCGGATGGCGCGGGACCTGAACCTCGACGCGAAGATCCAGGGCGTGCCGATCGTGCGCCAGGCCGACGGGCTCGCCCTGTCGTCGCGCAACGCCTACCTGGACGCCGAGCAGCGGCGGGCCGCGCTGGCCCTGTCCGCGGCGATGGCCGCCGGGGTGCACGCGGGCCGGTCCGGCCCGGAGGCGGTGCTGGCGGCGGCGCGCGCCGCGCTGGATTCCGAACCGCTGGTGGCGGTCGACTACCTGGAGCTGCGGGACACCGAGCTGGGCCCGGCGCCCGCCTCCGGCGAGGCCCGGCTGCTGGTGGCGGCCCAGGTCGGCGGCACCCGGCTCATCGACAACGCGCTCGTCCAACTCGGCCCGGTGGAGTAGCAGGGCCCCCGATCCTTCCGACCGCCTTCCGGCGGTGAGGGGAGTAGTTCGATGTTCCGCACCATGCTCAAGTCCAAGATCCACCGCGCCACGGTGACCCAGGCCGACCTGCACTACGTCGGCTCGGTGACGGTGGACGCGGACCTGATGGACGCCGCCGACCTGCTGGAGGGCGAGCAGGTCGCGATCGTCGACGTCACCAACGGCGCCCGGCTGGAGACCTACGTGATCACCGGCGAGCGCGGCTCCGGCGTGATCGGCATCAACGGGGCCGCCGCGCACCTGGTGCGGCCCGGTGACCTGGTGATCCTCATCGCCTACGGGGTGATGGACGAGATGGAGGCCCGCTCCTACCGGCCGAAGGTCATCTTCGTGGACGCCGACAACGCCGTGCTGGAGCGCGGCACCGACCCGGCCGCGGCCCCCGCGGACTCCGGCCTGGTCAGCGGTGCCGCGTCGGCGGAGACGGACGACGCCGCGAAGCTGGACGCGCTGCTCGCGGCCCCCGAGGCCTGACCCCGCTCCGACCCCGGGAGGTACGCCGGTGCTGCTCGCGCTGGACGTCGGTAACACCAACATCACCCTCGGCCTGTACGACACCGGCTCCGAGGATCCCCGCGGTGGCCTGGTGCGGGACTGGCGGATGCGCACCGAACCGCGGATGACGGCCGACGAGATGGCGCTGACCGTGCGCGGGCTCCTCGGCGAGCACGCCGAGCGGATCACCGGCATCTCGGCGCTGTCCACGGTCCCGGCGCTGCTGCGCGAGCTGCGCGTGATGCTCGGCCGCTACTGGGACGGGGTGCCGCGGATCGTGGTGGAACCGGGCGTGCGCACCGGGGTCCCGCTGCTGGTCGACAACCCGAAGGAGGTCGGCGCGGACCGGGTGATCAACACCCTCGCCGCGCACCACCTGCACGCGACGAACTGCGTGGTGGTCGACTTCGGCACGTCCACGAACGTCGACGTGATCTCCGCGAAGGGCGAGTTCCTCGGCGGGGCGTTCGCGCCGGGGGTGGAGATCTCGCTGGACGCCCTCGCCTCGCGGGCCGCGCAGTTGCGCAAGGTGGAGCTGACCCGGCCGCGGTCGGTGATCGGGAAGAACACGGTGGAATGCCTGCAGTCGGGCATCCTGTTCGGTTTCGCCGGACAGGTCGACGGGCTGGTGCGGCGGATCGTGGCCGAACTGGGCTCGACCCACGGCGGGACGGCGGCGGTGCTGGCCACGGGTGGCCTGGCGCCGCTGGTGGTCGCCGAATCGCAGACCATCACCCACCACGTGCCGGACCTGACGCTGCTGGGCCTGCGGCTGGTGTACGACCGCAACTTCCGCTGATCCGGCCCCCTTTTCCCGCCGCCGGGCTCCGCGGCGGGAAAGCGGATTCCGGATGTCGCGGCCGTTAACGGCTCACGAGTGCTGCCCGGCGACCCGATACTTCTTGTCGGCTTGCCGGAACAGCGCGATGTCCAGCGCGGGGAGTGCGCGGCGGCCGAGGTCCCGGCCGGTGAGTGCGCACTTTCTGCTTGCCGATGAGTGCGGAATGACGCGGACGCGGAGTGCGGGAATGGCCCGGTGACATCGTTGATGTAGTGCGCCGGAGTCGGTATCGGCCGCTCGATCCGCTTCCGGTGGAGGTCCGGAATGACCCGATCCGGGGAGACGCCTGGTTTTTTCCTCGGCGGGGTGAGTGCGTTTGTCGAGAGGCTGCGCTAACCTGACCGTGACAATGTTCGGTGAAGGCTTCGATGACGGCTATTCTTGGTCAGCTGGCCAAACTCTGTCGAACTCCATCAGGCCGGTCCCGGGGCGGCTTGCCCTCCCGCGCTCCGGCCGACGAAACCGGCGGAAGCCGAAGGGCTCACTGCAAGGTCGACCGGAGAGTCCGGTGGGGCGTTCGGATTGCGCGGCTCCGCCGGGTGGTTCAGCAAGGGCAGTCGGGTATGGCCCGGGTCGAGCTGCGGACCCGGGAAGCTCTCGGCAGAGAGGTCTCGGCGGTGGTCGTGCCGTCATCGGCGTTATTCGCAGAAACTCCGGGGAGGACTGCCACCATGGCGCAGAAGGTTACGGTCACGCTCGTCGACGATCTCGACGGCGGCCAGGCCGATGAAACGGTCGAGTTCGCGTTGGACGGCGTCTCGTACCAGATCGACCTTTCCAACGACAATGCGAGCGAGCTGCGCGACGCGCTGTCCGGCTACGTCTCCAGCGCGCGTCGCGCGGGCGGGCGGAAGAAGCCCGGCCCGCGCCCCGCTGCGGCCGGTCGCGCCGCGGGCGGCTCCACCAGCGCGGATCGGGAGCAGAACCAGGCCATCCGGGAATGGGCCCGCAAGCGCGGCCTGAAGGTCTCGGACCGCGGCCGGATCCCCGCGGACATCGTGGACCAGTACCACAAGGCGAACTGAAGCCGTGCGGACGCGCACAGGGGGCGCCGGGGATTCCCGGCGCCCCCTGCGCGTTGCCGGAGCCGCTCCGCGGCGGGCTTCCGCGGCGGTTCCGCGATCCGGTTCGGCCGCGGAACCCGGCATCGGGTTCCCCAGCACCTGATCCGCCGCATCCGATCCGGTTCGACCCGCTCCACCGGATGCCGGATCCGGATTCTTCCCGGCGGGCCCACCACCGATCCGATGTTCGTTCGCGCCAGGAATGCTGATGAACCGCCGCGACCGGCCGCGGCCCGTTCCCGGATCGGAATGCCGCGGCCGATGCGCGGCCGCGTCCCGTTCGCCGCGGGTCCGGTTGGTCGCGCCCGAACGTTCCGGCCGGGGCCTCGACTGTTTGCGCGCGCCGGTGCCGCCGCTGGGGGCCGATGATGTTCCGCGCGTTCGGCCGCCGATTCTCGCTCTCTTCCGCGTCCGGGTGCGGGCGTTCCGCGTCGATTCCGCGAACGTCCGCCTGCCGTCCGGGGTATCCGGTCGCCCGCGCGGTGAAATCGGGGCCGGCGGTGTTCGTGAACGGGATTCACGAGCCTGATCCGTTCGGCGCTATCGCCGGGATTTCATCCGTCGAGCGCCCGTGGTCGCCGCAAGATTGCCGGGTGGCGGACTCGGTCGATCCGCGCAGGCGAGGGAAAACCCTCGAAGATCGGCTTCCGGAATCGATGCGGAACACGGGAAATCGGTTTCCGATCGGAGGTTCCGGCGGGGTCGCACCCGTCGTCCTGGTCTCGGCGGAGTGATCGCGGCGTGACGCGGAGTACGTCCGCGAGCTCCGGAGAATCGGTCCACCCGCCGGGACCCGTCGGCTAGCCTTAGGTCGGCCTAACCTAACTTGGGGCCGAGTGGCGGAACCGGACGACGTGGGAGTGGGACCTTGAGCCGCAGCGGAACCGTCGGGAGCCCGCCCGGCACCGAGCGCGATGCGCCGGAAGCACCGGCCGCGCGGCTCGGCGCGCGCCGCAGGCGCAGGCTGCTCGGTCTGGGCGTGCTGCTCGGCGTGCTCGTGGTCAGCTGCGCGCTGAGCATCGCCGTCGGCGCCAAGTCCATCCCGCTCGGCGACGTGTGGACCGAGCTGGTCGCGCCCGCGGGCTCGGAGAACGCCCTGATCATCTGGGAGCTGCGGCTGCCGCGCACCGTCGTCGGCGTGCTCGTCGGCGCCGCGCTCGGGCTCGCCGGCGCGCTGATGCAGGGGCACACCCGCAACCCCATCGCCGACCCCGGCATCCTCGGCATCACCCAGGGCGCGGCGCTCGCGGTGGTGCTGGCGGTGTACGCGTTCGGCATCAGCAGCCTGTTCGGCTACATCTGGTTCGGCTTCGGCGGGGCGCTGCTGGGCGCGCTGGCGGTGTTCGCGATCGGCTCGATGGGCCGGGCCGGCGCCACCCCGGTGACGCTGGCGCTCGCGGGCATGGCGATCAGCGCGCTGCTGCAGGCGCTGACCTCGGCGCTGGTGCTCAGCGACCAGCAGAGCCTGGACACCTACCGGTTCTGGAAGGTCGGGTCGATCGCGGTCACCGATCCCGCGGTCATCTGGCAGGTGCTGCCGTTCCTGGTCGTCGGGCTCGTGCTGGGGCTGGCGAACTCGACCGGGCTCAACGCGCTGTCGCTGGGCGACGACGTGGCCCGCGGTCTCGGGCACCGGGTCGAGGTGACCCGGCGGCTCGGCGTGCTGGCGATCGCGGTGCTGGTGGGCGCCTCGGCCGCGGTGTGCGGGCCGATCAGCTTCGTGGGCCTGGTGGTGCCGCACATCGCGCGGTTCTTCACCGGCGCCGACCACCGCTGGCTGCTGCCCTTCGCGGCGCTGATGGGCTCGTCGCTGGTGCTGCTCGCGGACATCGCGGGCCGGTTGGTCGCGCGGCCGGCCGAAGTCCAGGTCGGGGTGATGCTGGCGATGGTCGGCGCCCCGTTCTTCATCGCGTTGGTGCGGCGCAGGAAGCTGGTGCGGCTGTGACTCAGGTTCTCGACGCCCCCGGACGACGGGTCGCCGGTCGGCGACCGCTGCGGGTGGGGCCGGTCTCCGGGGTGCTGCGGCCGCGGCCGCTGCTGGTGCTGCTCGGCGGGCTGGTGGTGCTGCTGGCCTGCGTGCTGCTGGACATCGGGCTCGGCGAGTACCAGCTGAGCCCCGGGCAGGTGCTGGTCACGCTGTTCGGCGGCGGCGACTACGCCGACCACTACGTGGTGTTCGGGCTGCGGATGCCGCGGGCGCTGACCGCGGTGCTGGTGGGCGCGGCGCTGGGCCTGTCCGGCGCGATCACGCAGGCCGTGGCGCGCAACCCGCTGGCCAGCCCGGACATGCTCGGCATCACCTCCGGTGCCGGGGCCGCCGCGGTCGCGGTGATCGTGTTCGGCGGTACCGCGGGCGCGCTGGGCGGGTTCGCCGAGGCCGTGGGCCTGCCGATGATCGCGCTCGCCGGCGGGCTGGTGGCCGGGCTCGCGATCTACGGGCTGGCGTACCGCGGCGGGGTCGACTCGTACCGGATCGTGCTGGTCGGCGTGGGCGTCACCGCGCTCGCCGGGAACGCCATCTACTGGCTGCTCACGGTGGGCGACGTGAACGACGCCGGGCGGGCGATGGTGTGGCTGACGGGCAGCCTCAACGCCCGCGGCTGGGACCACGTGGTGCCGACGGCGATCGCGCTGGCCGTGCTGCTGCCGCTGACCCTGCTGGGCGCGCACGCGCTCGGCGCCCTGCAGTTCGACGACGACACGGTGCGCGGCCTCGGCCTGCGGAGGGACCTCTCGCGCGGCCTGCTGCTGCTCGCCGCCGTGGTGCTGGCCTCGATCGCGACCGCGGCGGCCGGTCCGGTGCAGTTCGTGGCGCTGGCGGCGCCGCAGATCGCGCTGCGGCTGTCCCGGTCCGCGCGACCACCGCTGGTGTCCTCGCTGGTGTTCGGCGGCGCCCTGGTGGTGGCGGCCGACCTGCTGTCCAGGACGGCGTTCGGCGCGGCGGAGATGCCGGTGGGCATCGTCACCGCGATCTTGGGCGCGCCGTACCTGATCTACTTGCTCATCCGTCGGTACCGGGAGGACCGCGCATGACCTCACCCGTGTCCACACCCAGCCAGGAAGCGGCCGGTGCCGGGCGTCGGCAGCGGCTCCAGGGCGAGCGGCTGCGGCTGGCCTACGGCGATCGGGTCGTCGTGGACGGCCTCGACATCGACGTGCCGGACGGCACCATCACCGCCGTGATCGGCCCGAACGGTTGCGGCAAGTCCACGGTGCTGCGGGCGCTGGCCCGGTTGCTGGCGCCGCAGAGCGGGCAGGTGCTGCTCGACGGCAAGCAGATCCACAAGATGCCCACCAAGGAGGTCGCGCGCGTGCTCGGCCTGCTGCCGCAGACGCCGCAGGCGCCGGAGGGGCTCACGGTGGCGGACCTGGTCGCGCGGGGCAGGCACCCGCACCAGGCCTGGTACCGGCAGTGGTCCTCGGACGACGAGCAGGCTGTGGCGGAGGCGCTGGAGCTCACCGGCATCGGCGACCTCGCCGAGCGCGCGGTGGACGAGCTCTCCGGCGGCCAGCGCCAGCGCGCCTGGCTGTCGATGGCGCTGGCCCAGGGCACCGACCTGCTGCTGCTGGACGAGCCGACGACGTACCTGGACCTGGCGCACCAGGTGGAGGTGCTGGACCTGGTCGGCCGGTTGCACGACGAGAGCGGCCGCACCGTGGTGATGGTGCTGCACGACCTGAACCTGGCGGCCCGCTACGCGGACCGGCTGGTCGCGATGCGCGACGGTGCGATCGTCGCGCAGGGCGCGCCCGACGAGGTGCTCACCGAGGAATTGCTGGCGGACGTCTTCAGCCTGAACGCCCGGGTCATCCCCGACCCGGTGACGGGTACGCCGATGGTGGTACCGATTGGTGGCAGAGCGGCGTCCACCGTGCGAGATTGAGTCGACCGTGGCCACCTGAACGAGTGGACGAGCGCCGCGGCTCCGGGTCTTGTTCGCGCTCAGCGGACATCGGCCCCCACTCGGGTCAGAGCGGAATGCCGCAGGTCGGCAGCTCGTTGGACGACAGGCAAGGCGGCGAACGGGTGCGGCGGGCTGCCAGCGGGTCCGGACTCCGCCGGGGTGCGGCTACTACAGTGGACCCCAGAGTGCTGAACCCTTCGCGGGCATCGGCGAGCAGGAGCCGTGTCCCGGTACAACACCGCCGGCGCAGCAGTCAGGGAGTGCGAATGTTCGAGAGGTTCACCGACCGCGCGAGGCGGGTGGTCGTCCTGGCCCAAGAAGAGGCCCGGATGCTCAACCACAACTACATCGGCACCGAGCACATCCTCCTGGGCTTGATCCACGAGGGTGAGGGTGTCGCCGCCAAGGCGCTGGAGTCGCTGGGGATCGCCCTGGAAGGCGTGCGGCAGCAGGTCGAGGAGATCATCGGCCAAGGCCAGCAGGCCCCGAGCGGTCACATCCCGTTCACCCCACGGGCCAAGAAGGTGCTGGAGCTGTCGCTGCGGGAGGCGTTGCAGCTCGGCCACAACTACATCGGGACCGAGCACATCCTGCTCGGGCTGATCCGCGAGGGCGAGGGCGTCGCCGCCCAGGTGCTCGTCAAGCTCGGCGCGGACCTGAACCGGGTGCGCCAGCAGGTGCTGCAGCTGCTGTCCGGGTACCAGGGCAAGGAGCCCGCCGAGGCCGGTGGCCGCGGCGAGGGCACCCCGTCGTCGTCGCTGGTCCTGGACCAGTTCGGCCGGAACCTGACGCAGAGCGCCCGCGAGTCGAAGCTCGACCCGGTCATCGGCCGGGACAAGGAGATCGAGCGCATCATGCAGGTGCTCTCGCGGCGCACCAAGAACAACCCGGTGCTCATCGGCGAGGCCGGCGTCGGCAAGACCGCCGTCGTCGAGGGCCTGGCGCAGAAGGTCGTCAAGGGCGAGGTGCCCGAGACGCTGAAGGACAAGCAGCTCTACACGCTCGACCTGGGCTCGTTGGTCGCCGGTTCCCGCTACCGCGGTGACTTCGAGGAGCGCCTGAAGAAGGTGCTCAAGGAGATCAAGACCCGCGGCGACATCATCCTGTTCATCGACGAGATCCACACCCTCGTCGGAGCGGGAGCGGCCGAAGGCGCCATAGACGCCGCGAGCATCCTCAAGCCGATGCTGGCCCGCGGTGAGCTGCAGACCATCGGTGCGACCACGCTCGAGGAGTACCGCAAGTACGTCGAGAAGGACCCGGCCCTGGAACGCCGCTTCCAGCCGATCCAGGTCGGCGAGCCCTCGCTGGAACACACCATCGAGATCCTCAAGGGCCTGCGCGACCGGTACGAGGCGCACCACCGGGTGTCCATCACCGACGGCGCGCTGGTCGCGGCCTCGACGCTGGCGGACCGGTACATCAACGACCGCTACCTGCCGGACAAGGCGATCGACCTGATCGACGAGGCCGGGGCCCGGATGCGCATCCGCCGGATGACCGCTCCGCCGGACCTGCGCGAGTTCGACGAGAAGATCGCCGACGTGCGCCGGGACAAGGAGTCGGCCATCGACGGCCAGGACTTCGAGCGGGCCGCGCGCCTCCGCGACGAGGAGAAGACCCTCCTCGGGCAGAAGGAGGAGCGCGAGACCCAGTGGAAGGCCGGTGACCTGGACGTCGTCGCGGAGGTCGACGACGAGCAGATCGCCGAGGTGCTGGCCAACTGGACCGGCATCCCCGTCTTCAAGCTCACCGAGGAGGAGACCACCCGTCTGCTCCGCATGGAGGACGAGCTGCACAAGCGGATCATCGGCCAGGACGACGCGGTCAAGGCCGTGTCCCAGGCGATCCGCCGCACCCGCGCCGGGCTGAAGGACCCGAAGCGTCCCTCGGGCTCGTTCATCTTCGCCGGTCCGTCCGGTGTCGGTAAGACCGAGCTGTCGAAGGCGCTGGCCGAGTTCCTGTTCGGCGACGACGACGCGCTCGTGCAGATCGACATGGGTGAGTTCCACGACCGCTACACCGCCTCGCGGCTGTTCGGCGCCCCTCCGGGCTACGTCGGCTACGAGGAGGGCGGCCAGCTCACCGAGAAGGTCCGCCGCAAGCCGTTCTCCGTGGTCCTGTTCGACGAGATCGAGAAGGCCCACCAGGAGATCTACAACACGCTGCTGCAGGTGTTGGAGGACGGCCGCCTGACCGACGGCCAGGGCCGCACGGTGGACTTCAAGAACACGGTGCTGATCTTCACCTCGAACCTCGGGACCCAGGACATCTCGAAGGCCGTGGGCCTCGGGTTCTCCGCGGGCAACTCCGCCGACTCGAACTACGAGCGGATGAAGTCCAAGGTCCACGAGGAGATGAAGAAGCACTTCCGTCCGGAGTTCCTCAACCGGATCGACGACGTCATCGTCTTCCACCAGCTCACCGAGAACGAGATCATCCAGATGGTCGACCTCCTCGCGGGCCGGGTGGAGAAGGCGCTGCGGGGCAAGGACATGTCCCTGGAGCTGACGACGAAGGCGAAGAAGCTGCTCGCCAAGCGCGGCTTCGACCCGGTGCTGGGTGCCCGGCCGCTGCGCCGCACCATCCAGCGCGACATCGAGGACCGGCTGTCCGAGAAGATCCTGTTCGGCGAGATCGAAGCCGGGCAGATCGTCATCGTGGACGTCGACAACTGGGACGGCGAGGGCAAGGACGACGAGGCGGTGTTCACCTTCCGCGGTGAGCAGAAGCCGTCCACCGTCCCGGACTCGCCGCCGGTGGACCTGGCGTCCTCGGGCGGTTCCGCGGAGGAGTCCTCGCGGGAGGACAACTCCGAGGAGTGACCCCGGATCCCTGATCCGAACGCGGCCCCCGCACCACACCGGTGCGGGGGCCGCTTCGCGCTCGGCACCGGTCGCGGCGGGTTCGGGCGGGCGGGTCGTCCGATCTAGTTGGTCGAACGGTCCGTTCACCCGTCTTCGTCGAGCGCGCCGTCGCGCTGACGCTCGGCCTGCAAGCGCGCAAGCGCACCCGCGGCCCGACCTGCCCCGACGACCTGCCGCGTTCCTTCGAGCGGCTCGCCGACCTGCAGGCCGACGCTGGCGCGATCGGCTTCTACGACACCGGGATCGTGCCCGGCCTCGCGCAATCCGCCGACTACCCGCGAGCGGTGTTCACCGCGTGCGACGGGATCTGGTGGCCGTCCTCGGCGGCGGAGGTCCAGCGGCGGCTGGCTTTCCGGCTCGAACAACAGCGACGCGTGTTGGAAGCCCCCGAGTCCAAGGACATCGCGTTGGTGCTGACCGAAACGGCCCTCGACCAGGTCGTCGGCAGCCCGGAGGTGTTGCGCGGCCAGCTTGAGCACCTGCTCGACCTTGGCGAGCGATCGGACGTCACGCTTCAGCTCGTCGAGCGCAACGCGCCGAGCAATCCGCTGCTGGGCGGTGGGCTCATCACGCTGGATTTCGGTGGCACCGCACCGAGAATCGCGTTCAACGCCTCGCACGGCCCGGCGACCTACCATGATCGCGAAGAGGACACCGTGCCGATGTTCCGAGCGATGGAACGAGTTCGAGGGCTCGCGTTGTCCTCGGAGGAGTCGGCTGATCGCCTCGCGGCGAAGTTGAAGGAAGTGCAGTGATGGGTTACGACACCGGCTGGTTCAAGAGCACCCGAAGCTCCGGGTCCAGCAATGCGTGCGTCGAGGTTCGCTTAACCGCCCGTGGTGTGTTCGTGCGTGATTCGCGAAGGATCCCGAGGGCGGTCGGCTCTCGGCGTCGGTCACTCCGCCTGGCGCCGGTTCCTCGCCGAGCTGCCCGGCGCTCGCTGAGCCGCTCCGTGTCAGGTGAGTGGCCCATCCGACCAGCGGGACCGGGTGGATGGGCCACTCGTCCGGCCGGTCAGCGGATGCGGGGGAGCTGCTGGGTGGGGATCTCGTCGGCGGAGATGCGGGGGAGTTCGTCGGTGATGTCGTCGGCCGCGCCCTGCTCGCGGCGGTCGCGGCGGAGGCGGGCGACGACGAAGTAGATGAGGGCCACCACGACCGCGCCGACGACGACCTTGGAAACGATCCCCGCGTACTCCTCGACCAGGTACCAGTTCTCGCCGAGCAGGTAACCGGCCACCACGAACAGTGTGTTCCAGATCAGGCTGCCCAAGCCGGTGAACAGCACGAACGTCGGCAGCGCCATCTTCTCCACGCCGGCGGGCAGCGAGATGAAGCTGCGGAACAGCGGGATCATCCGGCCCAGGAACACGGCCTTCACCCCGTGCTTCGCGAACCAGGCCTCGGTGCGGTCGACGTCGGCGACCTTCACCAGCGGCAGCCGCGCGGCGATCCGCCGCATCCGGTCCCGGCCGAGCGAGGCGCCGAGCCAGTACAGGACGAGGGCGCCGACGATCGAGCCGATCGTCGTCCACAGCACCGCCGAGACGATGTTCATGTCGCCCCGGCTGGCGGCGAACCCGGCCAGCGGCAGGATCAGCTCGCTGGGGATCGGCGGGAACACGTTCTCCAGCGCGATGATCAGACCGGCGCCGGGGCCGCCCAGGGTCTCCATCACGCTGACGACCCAACCGGTGAACCCGGTCGGCTCGGCGGCGGCAGCGGCCAGTGCGGTCGAGTGCATCGAGGCTCCGAACATCGGCGGGGAGGGAGGTCGGCAGGGGTCTCGGTGGGCAGCGCCCGTGCTGGGCGGCGGGGCCGGTCGCTGAACCGCCGGTTCACGCCGACCGCGCCCGCGCGCCGAGCGGAACCGCTGGGCGCGAATCATGCGGTATGTCCGTTGTTCCATGATTCCAGCACGGTGGGAGTGCTTCCCTGTGATCCCCCTCGCACGGCCGCTCCACCGGTCGCCGCGTTGCTGTGGACAACTGCACTTCCTGTGGATGGAGCTGTGGACAACTCGGGGACAGGTCCGTCGTCGGGAGGACCGCCGGGCGGGCCGGTGCCGACGATCGCCGTCCCTCGATCGCGGCGTGGCGAAGGAGGTGCCGCTGACCTGTGGAAACGTGGTTCCCGGTGTGCTGCGGTCCGGGGTGCGCGATCCGGCCGCCGCGGTGTCCTCGCAGCTCAGCAAGGCTGTTCCGGGTTGTGGATCAGCTGTGGGTGATCCGCCCGATCCACCGAGTTGTCCACAGGCCGGGCGGCCCGGTGCACACCCGGCTCGACCTGCGCCGCCCCGGCCCCTGCGAAGCTGGGCGGGTGCGAGTGGCGATGCTGGGACCGTTCCGGCTGCGCGCGGCCGACGGCGAACCCGTCGAGGTCGGCGGGCGGCGGGTCCGCGCCCTGATCGCCCGGCTCGCGCTCGACGCGGGACGACCGGTGCCCGCCGACACGCTCATCGCCGACCTCTGGGGCGCCGCGCAACCGGCCGCCGCTGTGAACGCGCTGCAGACGCTCGTCTCCCGCGCCCGCCGCGCCACCGGGGACCTGCGGCTGACCTCCACGGCCGCGGGCTACGTCCTGGACGTCGCGGGCGACGACGTCGACGTGCACCGGTTCGACCGGTTGGTGGCGACGGGCCGGGCCCGGCTGCGCTCCGGCGAGGCCGCCGGTGCCGCCGACGTGCTGCGGGAGGCGCTGGCGCTGTGGCGCGGCGACCCGCTCGTCGACGTCGCCGACGCGGCGTTCGCGGCCCCCCACGTCGCGCGGCTCGACGAAGCCCGGCTGGGCGCGCGGGAGGACCGGATCGAAGCGGACCTGCGGATCGGCAGGCACGCGGACCTGATCCCCGAACTGGACGGGCTCTGCGCGCGACACCCGCTGCGCGAACGGCTCATCGCACTGCGGCTGCGGGCCCTGCACGCCGCCGGTCGCCGCGCCGACGCGCTCGCCGCGTACGAGGCGCACCGCTCCCGGCTCGCCGGCGACCTCGGCACCGACCCCTCGACGTCGTTGACCGCGCTGCGCGCCGAGCTGCTGCGCGACGAGCCCGCGCCGCCGCCCGCCCCGGCGGCGCACCAGGCCCTCCCGGTCCGGCTGAGCAGCTTCGTCGGGCGCGAGGCCGAGATCGCGCAGGTCGGCGCCGCGCTCGCCCGGTCCCGGCTGGTCACCCTGTTCGGCCCGGGCGGGGCGGGCAAGACGCGGCTGGCCACCGAGATCGCCGCCGAGCTCACCGGCCACCGGGTGTGGTTCGCCGAGCTCGCGCCGGTGCGCGACGGGGGTGACCTCACCGCGGCCGTGCTCGCCGCGCTCGGCATCCGCGAGACCCGGCTGCTGGAGGCACCGCAGTCGCACGGCGCCGCCCGCCTCGCCGAGGCACTCGGCGCCGAACCGGCCGTGCTCGTCCTCGACAACTGCGAGCACGTCATCGAGGAGGCCGCCGGGTTCGCGCACGAACTCCTCGGCCGCCGCCCCGAGCTCCGGGTGCTCGCCACCAGCCGCGAACCGCTCGCGCTGCCTGGGGAGGAACTGCTGCCGGTGGGGCCGCTCGCCCTGCCCGCCGACGGGACGGACCCGGCCGCGGCGGCCGCCGTGCGGTTGTTCGCGGACCGGGCCGCCGCCGCGAGCCCCGGGTTCGAGCTCACCGAGCGCACCGCGCCCGACGTCGTCGAGGTGTGCCGGCGGCTCGACGGCATCCCGCTGGCCATCGAACTCGCCGCCGCCCGGCTGCGGTCGATGCCGCTGCGGCAGATCGCCGCGCGGCTCCACGACCGGTTCCGGCTGCTCACCGGCGGGAACCGGGCGGCGATGCCGCGGCACCGCACGCTGCGGGCCGTCGTCGAGTGGAGCTGGGACCTGCTCGACGAGCGGGAGCGGCGGCTCGCGGCCCGGATGGCCGTGTTCACCGGCGCGGTCCGCGCCGAATCGGTGACCGCGGTGTGCGCCGACGACGAGCTGCCCGCCGCTGACGTCTTCTACGTGCTGTCCTCGCTGGTGGAGAAGTCCCTGGTGACCGCGGTCGAGAACGGCCGCTACCGGATGCTGGAGACGGTGCGCGCCTACTGCTGGCAGCGCTGCCTCGACGACGGAGCGGCCGACCGGGCCCGCGACGCGCACCTCGCCCACTTCCTCGCCGTCGCCGAAGAGACCCAACCGGGCCTGCACGGGCCCGAGCAGCTCGACCTGATGGACCGGCTCGACGCCGACCACGACAACCTGCTGGCCGCGCTGCACCGGGCCGTCGACGCGGGCGACGCCGACCGCGGGCTGCGGTTGGTGGCCGCGCTGTCCTGGTACTGGTCGATGTCCGCGTGGAGCGAGGAGGTGCTCGCCCGGTTCACGGCCGTCGCCGAGCTGCCCGGCCCCGCCGCACCGCAGGCCAGGGCGGTGGTGCGGCTCGGACGCGCGCTGGCGGGCACCGGCGACGGCTGGTTCGAGCAGGTGCGGGACGGTGCCGTCGCGGCGGCGGAGAGCGGGGCGATGCACCGCTACCCGCACTCCGTCCTGCTGGAGGCGGGGGCGTGGCTGTTCCTCGGCGAGTTCACCGAGCTGCGGCGCGTCGTCGAGCTCGCCACCGCGCACCCCGACCCGTGGGTGCGGGCCACGGCGGTGTTCGAGCAGGCGATCAGCGCCGAGCACGGCGGCGATCCGCGGACCGCGGAGGAGCACATGCGCACCGCGGCGGACGCGTTCCGCCGGATCGGCGATCGGTGGGGGCGGGCGCAGAGCATCAGCAGCCTCGCCGGCTACCGCTCGCTGCGCGGTGATCACGCGGGCGCCATCGACCTGCTGGCGGAGGCGCTGGAAACGATCCGGCAGCTGCGCTCCGACGTCGACCTGGTCGCGATCATGGTGCGCATCGGGGTGGAGCGGGTGCGGGCCGGGGACTTCGGCCGCGGTCGCGCCGAACTGGAACGGGCCGGGGAGATCGCGGCGCGCGGCAGGCCGTGGTTCGCGGTGTGGGCGTTGACCGGCCTCGCCGAATGCGCGCGGCTGGAAGGCGGACCGGACGAGGCCGAGCGGTACCTGGACGAGGCGGACCGCATCGGCACGGACGAGCAAGAAGGCGCCCTGCTGCGTCCGGCACTGCTGCGGCAACGCGCCGGGGTCCTGCTCGACCGGGGGCGCCCGGACGAGGCTCCGGCGCTGCTCGCGAAGGCCCTCGACGGCGGTGCCGGCATCCGGAGCGCGCCGGAGGCGGCGGCCGTCGCGGAGTGCGCGGCGCGCTGGCGGTGGAACGCCGGCGACCAGCCCGGGGCGGCGCGGCTGCTCGGGCTGGCCGTCGCGCTGCGCGGCGCCCTCGACGAAGGCGACCCGGACGTGCGCCGGACCCGGGACGGCCTGGCGTCCACCGGAGAACCGCACCGGGCGGTGTTCGACGCCGCGACGGCGCAGCCGAGGGCCGCGGCCCTCGCCGAGCTCCGCTCCGCACTGGACCGCGACCAGCGGTGAAGCCGGGCGGGAGACCCCCGAGAGCCTCCCGCCCGGCGGGCTCACACCCGCTTCCGGTAGGCCCACATCGCCAGCGGGAAGAACACCGCCGTCAACACCACCATCCAGATCACGGTCGCCGTCAGCGGCCCGGCCACCGGCCCGCCGATCATCAGCCCGCGCGCGGTGTCCGCCAGCTGCGTCACCGGGTTCACCTGCACCCACGCCTGCAGCCAGCCGGGCATCGTCTCCGTCGGCACGAACACGTTGCTGCCCATCGTCAGCGGGAACATGAACGCCATCGCCACGCCCGGCAGCGCCTGCTGGCTGCGGATCAGCATCCCGAGGAACACCGTGATCCAGCACATCGACAGCGCGAACGCCAACGCGACCAGGAACGCGGCGAACGCCTGCAGCGGCCCGGTCTCGATGCGGAACCCCATCAGCGTCGCCACGGCCAGCAGCACCGCCACCGACACCACGTAGCGCACCACGTCGCCGAACACCGCCCCGATCAGCGGCGCCGAGCGGGCGATGGGCAGGCTGCGGAACCGGTCGAAGACGCCCTTGCTGATGTCGGTGTTGAGCTGCATCCCGGTGCCGAGGCTGCCGAAGATCATGTTCATCGCCATCACACCCGGTAACGTCTGCTGCAGGTAGGCGCCGGTGTCCTGGGCGATCGCACCGCCGAACAGGTACACGAACATCACCAGGAACAGGATCGGCTGCAACGTGACGTCCAGCAGCCCCTCCGGCGACTTGCGGATCTTGAGCACGCTGCGCCCGGCGAGCGTCAGCCCGTGCCGCACGGTGCGCAGCGGTCCGATGCGCTCCTGCGGCGGCGGGGACGGCTCGGCCCCGGTGCCGCGTTCGATCGTGCTGGTCATGCTGCGGTCCCCTCCTCCGCGGCGGGCTTCCCGGTCAGGGCGAGGAACGCCTCGTCCAGGCTGGGCAGCCGCAAGGCCAGTTCATCGGCGGTGATCCCCGCGTCGTCGAGCCTGCGGACCAGGGCCGACAGCAGCACCGGATCGTCCACCGGGGCGGTGATGAGGCCGCCCTCGTCGTCGGTCGCGGGCTGCACGCCGGTGAGCTCGGCGACGATGCGCCGCACCTCCGGCACGTCCTCGGCACCGCTGGGCCGCACCTGCAGGGTCTGCTTGCCGGTGCGCCGCTTGAGCTCGTCGGCGCGGCCCTCGGCCACCACCCGGCCGTGGTCGATCACGCTGATCCGGTCGGCGAGCTGGTCGGCCTCCTCCAGGTACTGGGTGGTCAGCAGCACCGTGACGCCTTCGCCGGTGAGCCCGGTGACCATGTCCCACACCTGGTTGCGGCTGCGCGGGTCCAGCCCGGTCGTCGGCTCGTCCAGGTACAGCACCTCCGGCCTGCCCACGATGCTCGCCGCCAGGTCGAGCCGCCTGCGCATGCCGCCCGAGTAGGTCTTGATCGCGCGACCGCCCGCGTCGGTGAGCCCGAAGCGCTCCAGCAGCTCCGCCGCGCGCGCCCGCGCGTCCCGCCGGGACAGCTCCAGCAACCGGCCGATGAGCACCAGGTTCTCCACCCCGGTCAGCTCCTCGTCCACCGAAGCGTACTGCCCGGTCAGCCCGATGCGGCCGCGCACCGCCACCGCCTCCCGATGCAGGTCGCGCCCCGCCACGGTGGCCCGGCCCGCGTCCGGCCGCAGCAGCGTCGCCAGGATGCGCACCGTCGTCGTCTTGCCCGCGCCGTTCGGCCCGAGCACCCCCAGGATCGAGCCGGTCGGCGCGGCCAGGTCGACGCCGTCCAGCGCGGTGGTCGCGCCGAAGCGCTTCACCAGGCCCTCGGCCTGGATCGCATAGGACATGCCGCCTCCTCGATTCGTTATGCTCCCCACCATCGGGGGTGGCGCTGACAGCGCGCGCACAGCGCGCTGGCAGCGCGGGTGAGCCGCACGACATCGGGGGTGCTGGATGGGCGCGGCGGTCGCCGAACCCGACGCCGGATCCGCGCGCAGGAGCGGATGCGCCACCGCGCTGTTCCTGCTGGCCGTGATCGGCACCGCCGCGTGGGCGGCCCCTGTGCTGCTGGGGTTCGACACCGCGAACCGCTACCTGATCGCGCTGACCGCGACCCTGCCGTACGCCGTGCCGGTGGGGGTGGTGCTGACCGTGCTGGGCCTGGCGCTGCGCCGGTGGCTGAGCACGCTGCTCGTGGGGCTGCTGTCGGTGGTGCTGGCGGTCCTGGTGCTCCCCCGGGCGATCCCGGACTCGCCGACGCCGGTGCAAGGTTCACCGCTGCGCGTGCTGTCGGTCAACCTGTTTTTCGGCCAGGCCGACGCGGAACGGGTCGTGGACCTGGTGCGGGACGGGCGGATCGACGTGCTCAGCCTGCAGGAGCTCACCCCGGAGGCCGTCGCCGCGCTGGACCGGGCCGGGCTCGCGGCACTGCTGCCGCACCGGGTGCTGCACAGCGGACCGCGGGCGGACGGCAGCGGCATCGCCTCCCGGTTCCCGCTGCGCGAGCTGGCGCTGGTGCCGCCGACCTCGCTGGCCCAGCCGTCCGCGCTGATCCGGCTGCCGGGCGGCCGCGAGGTCGAGTTCGTCGCGGTGCACCCGCTCTACCCGATGGGCGCGGACACGGCCGGTCGCTGGCGGCAGGAGATCGACGCGATGCCGCGGCCGCCGGGGGAGCGCGCCGCGCCGCGGATCCTCGCCGGGGACTTCAACGCGACGCTGGACAACTCGCCGCTGCGGGCGCTGCTCGGCGGCGGCTACTCCGACGTCGCGGAGGTCACCGGGGACGGGCTGGCCCCGACCTGGGGTGCGGGCTGGACGCCGCGCGTCACCATCGACCACGTGCTGGTCAGCGAGGGCCTGGTGGCGCAGGGCTACCAGGTGCACGACGTGCCCGGCAGCGACCACCGGGCGATCAGCGCCCACCTGGTGGTCTCTGGCTGAGGCTGCGCCGGACTCGTCCTGCTCCGGGGGCGGGGTGGCGGAACCTCAGTGGCTCCGCCACGAGGGAAAAGCCGTCCTCGCGAGAATCCCGCTGAGAACCCGCGGGTGGTCCGGAAGCGTGCGTGGTCGGCGGCTCAGCGCTTCGCGCTGACGGGAAGCGAACACGATCTGCGGTGGCGCGGTTCTGCTCGCCGGGTGTTGTGCTCGCAGTGGCGGGCGGTCACGCGTTGAGCGAGGCGTCGATGGCGCGCAGGGCCGGTAGCGCCGGTTCCGGGAGGGACAGGCCGCGACCGTGCCGCACGTCGGGTTCGCGCGGGTTGATGCGGATCAGCGCGCCGGAGGCGGCCGAGGCCAGTTCGGCGTGCCTGCGCACCGTCGGCACCGCGGTGCCCGCGCCGAGCTCCACCACCACCAGCCGTGCCGCCCGCAACGAGCGCCGCCACTCCTGCAGGGCGTCCAGCCGCGGCTGCGCGTCCCCGGCGACCCAGCTCCAGTCCCCGAACATCAGGATGTTCGGCCGCGCCGTGCCGCCGCAGTTCCGGCAGACGGGCAGCGGTGGTTCCGCGCGCATCGTCGCCGGATCGACCCGCACCGAGACGTTGGCCGCCGACCACACGTCGTCCGTGCACGGTTCCAGGCACTGCAACCGGTGGATGCTGCCGTGGCACTCGGCGACGTGCTCCGGGGCGAACCCGGCCGCCTGGAACTGGCCGTCGACGTTCGAGGTGAACACCCGGGCGCCGAGCGGCATCCGCCGCGCCCACCGGTGCAGGATCGCGAAGCCCTCGTGCGGCACCGTCTCGCGGTACAGCCCCAGCCGGTGCCCGTAGAAACCCCACGCCAGCTCGGGGTCCTCGGCGAAGTGCACCGGATCGGCCACCTCGACGAAGCTCAACCCGAGCCGCTCGTACGGCGGGTACGCCCGCCAGAAACCGGTGTCGCCGCGGAAGTCCGGGAGCCCGGAGTCGACGCCGATCCCGGCGCCCGCGCACACCAGCAGCGCTTCCGCCCCGGCGACGGATTCCGCCGCCGCGGCGATCGCGTCCGTGCTCACCGCGCTCCTCCACCTCGAATCCCGGGCGGGCGCGGCGCCCGCCCGGGAGGTCGCTCACGCGTCCTTGTGCTTGGCCTGCACGACCTCGAACTCCAGCAGGCTGGAACCGGTGGCGACGGTGTTCTTGTGCTCGCCGGAGTGCGCGGCCTTCGCCGGACCCTGCGCCCAGTTCTGGAAGTCCTCTTCGGACTCCCACTTCGTGTAGACGAAGTACCGGTTGTCGCCCTGCACGGGCCGCAGCAGCTCGAAGCCGAGGAACCCGGGGGAGTCCTCCACCGAGCCGTGGCGCCCGGCGAAGCGCTTCTCCAGTTCGGGGCCGGAGCCCTCGGGGACCTCGATCGCGTTGATCTTCACAACAGCCATGCACCCAGCCTACGGGCCCGCACGGGGCATGACGAGCAGCGCAGCGGGGCTCACAGTTCGAGCTGCGGGTGCAGCCTGCCGATCGTCCACGTCCGGTGCCGCAGCACCACCAGCGACGTCAGCACCAGGAACCCGACGAGCACGCCGCCCAGCACGATCGCGTCCCGCGCCAGGTGCGCGGGCTCGCCACCGGTGAACGCGACTCGCAGGCCGTCCACCAGGTAGCTCATCGGCAGCACCGCGTGCAGCGCCTGGAACGGCGCCGGGGCCGTCTCCACCGGGTACAGCCCGCCGGATGCGGTGATCTGCACCAGCAGCAGCGCCACCGAGACGAGCCCGCCGACCACGCCGAACGCCGCCCGCAGGAAGTGGTTCACCGCGGTGAACGCGGCCGCCGCCAGCGCGACCAGCCCCACCGCCGAAGGCAGGTCCACCGGGTCCAGCCCCAGCCCCAGGTCCATCGCGCCCAGCAGCACCAGCCCGCCGATCACCCCGAGCACCGCCGCGGGCAGCAGGCCGCCGACGGCGATCGACAGCGGATTGGTGCGCCCGCCCAGCGCCCGCTGGTTCAGCGGGGTGAACAGCAGGTAGGCGAACAACCCGAACACCCACAGCGCGATCGCGAAGAACAGCGGCGCCACCCCGCGCCCGTACACGTCGGCGGAGTTCAGCGTCGTCGCCCGCACCGCCGACGGCGTGCCCAGCTCGGAGGAGGCCCGCGCGACCTCCGTCGGCCCGGCGGGCGGCATCCGGTCCAGGCTGTCCCGCACCTGGTCGGCGAGTCGCCGCGCCCCGTCGTTGAGCTGCCCCGAGCTGGTCTGCGCGACACCGATGTTCGCGACCAGCGCGTTCACGCCCTGGGTGAGCCCGCCGGAGCCGCCGGTGAGCTCCGCGGAGGCGAGCCGCAACCGGCTCGCGGGCTCGGCGAGGTCGTTCGCCGCCTCCTGCAGCGGTGCCAGCTCGTCGCGCAGCGCCAGCGCCCGGTCCTGGGCTTCGGCGGCGGAGCGCTGCGCGTCCCGCGCCGTGCCGTCGAGCGCCGAGGTGGTGGAGGCGAGCCGCCGCGCGTCGGCCAGCGCGGACCGGTACGCGGGATCGTCGGCCAGGCCCGGGTGCCGCTGGGCCAGCTGCTCCAGCGCCCCGGCCGATCCGCCTGCCTGCCGCTGGGCCGCCGCGGCCCCGCCGGAGATCGAATTCAGGTCGGCGACCGCGGAGGAGCTCGCGTCCAGCAGCGCATCGGTGGTGGCGGGCAGCTGCTGCCCGGTGAAGTCGGTGATCGAGGACAGCTTGTCGTCGAGCTCGGCGGAGGCAGCCGCGACGTCCCGGACCCCGCCGGACACCCGGCCCGCGCCGTCCCGCACCCCGCTGAGCCCGCGGGCCAGCGCCCCGGTGCTCTGCTTGCTCAGCTGGGTGCCCTGCACCAGCTGCTCGGAGACCTCCGACGCGGTGCCGAGCTTGCCGCGCACCTCGCCGAGGTCGCCGTACAGCCCGCGCGCGTAGGCGGCGTACGCGGCGGCGTTGATCTGGTTCTGCAGCTCGTAGCGCGCCGCGTCCGCCATGATCCCGGCCAGGTGACCGTTGGCGTCGTTCCTGGTCAGCAGCACCGCGGGGCGCTGCGGGGAGCTGCGCGTGGACTGCGCCAGCCGGGTGCTGAAGTCCTCCGGGACGCGGATCGTGAAGTAGTAGCGGCCGTCCTCCAGCCCGCTGCGCGCGGTGCCCGCGTCGACGAAGTGCCACTGGAACGTGTCGGTGGTGCGCAGCTGCTGCACGAACTGCTCGCCGGCGTTGATCTGCTCCCCGTTGTGATCGGCGGGCCGGTCGGAGTTGACCACCGCCACCGGCACCTGCGCGGTCCGCCCGTACGGGTCCCAGTTGGACCACAGGAACAGCACGCCGTACAGCAGCGGGACGAGGATCAGCACGGCGGGCGCGAACCGGCGCCACGGCCCGCGGAAGCGCCGCAGCTCCAGCCACGCCAGGTAGATCGCCTTCATCGGAGGTCCTCGCCCGCGGTGGAGCTGAACAGCGGCAGCCCGCCGGTGTCGTCGCCGAAGTCGACGACGTTGTACGGCAACCGGATCAGCACGTCCGCCTCCGAACCGGGTTCGGTGGCGCTGGCCAGCACGGTCGTCCCGGTGTCCGCGACGGCCCGCAGCGCCGACCACACCCGGTTGCGCCCGGAGGGCAGCAGCCCGGCGGTCACGTCGTCCACCACGATCCCCGGCGGGCCGCCCGCGGTGGCGAGCGCGATCGCGAGCAGCAGCCGGTCGTCCGGGTAGAGCTCGTCGATCAGCGCGGCCCGGTCGACGTCCACCCCGACCAGCGCCAGCGCCCGGTCCACGTCCTGCGCGCTGACGCGGGCGGTGATGCGGCGCTCCCGGACGGCCTCCCGGACCCGGAGCCTGCCGTCCAGCTCGAAACCGGGGGAGAGGCGGGCGGGGACGACGACCTTGCGCACCAGGCCGGCGCGGCGCGGGGCCTCATCGATCTCGATGCGCCCGGCGACGGTGCGCAGCCTGCCGGACAGCGCGAGCAGCAGCGAGGTGCGGCCGGTGCCGCCCTCGCCGAGGACGACGGCGAGTTCGCCCGGGTACACGCGGGCGTCGACGTTCTCGAAGACGATGCCCTCCGGTCCGGTGGCCGTGATCCCGCGCGCCACGATGCTCACGCCTTCGACGTCCATCTCGCTCCTCACGCCGCGTGACAGGATGCCGGTCCAAAGTGGCCCCTCACCTGGGCGGGAGCAACTCGGGCGAGCACCCCTCGTAGTCCACAGTGGAGGGATCGACTTCGCTGGTGGGCGGGGTTCCGCGAGTCCGTGGGCGGGCGCTCGGACGGCCGCGGATCACCCGTTCCGGGGCCGGGGCGCGGGCCGTGCTCCGCGCTCGGCGGGCATCGACCGGCGCTCGGAGAGGCGGATCGGGGGCACCGCTGATCGAGCGCCCGGTGCTCAGCGCGCGACGAGCACGTCCGCGGTGCCGTCGCGGGAATCCAGCACCGCGACCTCGGCGACGGCCGCCCGCACCGGTTCCGCCGAGCGCAGCGCGTCGAACCCCGCGGTGAGCTCCGCGCCGCCCAGCGCCGGGGTCAGCGCGCAGTGCGGGATCCAGGCCCCGGGGAAGTGGTACGCCGACGGGTTCGACACCCGGCCCGCCAGCACGTCGTGCACCGCCGAGTGCACCGCCAGCAGCTCCGCGTCCACCACCGCCGTCAGCAGCAGCACCGCGTCCTCGCCCGGGAACGTGCCCAGCGTGGAGAACCACAGGTCCGGCAGGAACAGCGACCGCAGCTCGGCGCGCAGCGCCGCGCGGGCGGCGGCCGGGATCGAGCTCGCCGACGCCAGCACCACGCCCGGGCGGCCGTCCAGCACCGGAACCCGCGCCGCGGCCGCGTTCTCGCGCAGCGCCCGCAACCGCCGCTCGGTCGCGTCGTCGAAGAACACGGTCAGCGCCTGCGCCATCGGTTCCGCCCTCCGGGCCGTCGTCGCCGGGAGGCCCGGCCGGTCGCTCAGTGCTCGCCGGGGAGGGCGAAGCGACCGTCGTCGGTCTGCTCCAGCAACCCGTCCACCAGCAGCGAATCCAGGCAGCGGTCCCGCTGGCCCGCGTCCTGCCACACCGCGTCGAGCGCGGCGCGCGGCACCGGGCCCTCCGTGCCGCGCAGCACGTCCAGCAGCTTGCCGCGCACCTGGCGGTCCGTGCCCGCGAACTTCTGCACCTTCTTCGGCGGCCCCGTGTAGGCCGGGCGACCCGCGTGCTGCCACGCGCAGTCCGCCGCGATCGGGCAGCGCTCGCAGGCGGGGGAGCGGACCGTGCACACGACCTGCCCCAGCTCCATCAGCGCCGCCGAGAGCCGGGCCGCGCTCGCGTCGTCGGACGGCAGCAGCGCGTCCACGTCCGCCAGGTCCCGCTTCGTCGACGGCGGGCCGGCATCGCCCGCGCCGTGCACCGCGCGCGCCACCACCCGGCGCACGTTGGTGTCCACCACCGGGGCCCGCCTGCCGTAGGCGAACGCGGCCACGGCGCGCGCCGTGTAAGCGCCGATGCCCGGCAGCGCCAGCAAGGTGTCCACATCGGACGGAACGACGTCGCCGTGGTCGGCGGCGATCGCGGCCGCGGCCTGGTGCAGCCGCAGCGCTCGCCGCGGGTAGCCGAGCTTGCCCCAGGCGCGCAGCACCTCCGCCTGGGTGGCCGCGGCCAGGTCGGACGGGCGCGGCCAGCGCTCCAGCCACTCCTGCCAGATCGGGGCGACCCGGTTCACCGGCGTCTGCTGCAGCATCGTCTCGCTGACCAGCACGCCCCAGCCGGTGACACCCGGCGCGCGCCACGGCAGCGGGCGGGCCTCGGCGGCGAACCAGTCGGTCAGTTCGGTGGGGTCCCAGGCGATCGTCGTCATCTCGGATTCGATCCTGCCACCACTCCACCGGGGCACGCGCGCCGCCCCGAGCCCGTGCCTGCGTCACCTGAAGGGGTTGCAGAACGCGACTGATCAACCGCACCAATACACCTGATCGGGGCCATTGGCATTGGGCCGTTCGGCGGGATCACCGGGTTACTGTCGGGCGGTGCTGGATCCCATCGGACCGCTCCCACGCGAGGTGTACTGGCGACGCCGGGCACTGGCAGTCGGCGTGATCCTGCTGGTCACCGCCCTGGTGGTGTGGGGGATCGTCGTCCTCGCCGGAGTCCTGGCCCCGCGCGCGTCCGCGCCCGTCCCGCAGGCCGCACCATCACCGGCCGCCCCGAACGCGGCCGAACCACCGCCCGCGCCGAAGGCCCCGCCGCCACCGCCCGCGTGCGCCGACCAGGACCTGCGGATCGCCGCCGAACCGGCCCGCCCGAGCTTCCCCGCGGGCGAACCCGTCGAACTCCGCATGATCGTCACCAACGCCAGTTCCCACGCCTGCGTCCGCAACACCGACCGGATGCTCCGCGAAGTGGTCGTGTCCACCGAGAACGGCACCAGGTTCTGGTCCAGCAACGACTGCCACGTCGAATCCACCAACGAGAAGCCCCTGCTGGAACCCGGGAAGTCCGTGCGCAACGAGATCCGGTGGACCGGCGTCGCCTCCACCCGCGACGCGAGCCCCGCCCAGTGCGCCGCCGAACGCGACACCGCCCCCGCGGGCGCGTACGTGGTCGGGGCCCGGCTCGACCGCATGGTCAGCGAACCCGCGCCCTTCCGCATCACCGGCTGAGGCCGTCCCCGCTGATCAGAGGTGGCGGCCCGCTTCGGCCAGCCGGCCCAGCGAGGCGCGGAGCGAGCGGGCGCGGGCTTCGCCGATGAACTCCACCTCGCACAGCTGCGGGACGTCCGCGGCCAGCAGCGCCTGCAGGGACCCGAAGTGCGCCACCAGCTGCCTGCGCACCGCGGGCGGCAGCCGCGGCACCCGCGCCAGCAGCCGGTACCCGCGCGGCCGCAGCGGCTGCTCCAGGTCCTCCGTCCCGTCCGGGTAGCCGAACGCCCGCGCCACCGCCGTCAGGTCCAGCAGCGCCGTCGCGTCCAGCTCCGCCAGCGCCGCGTCCACCTGCTCCGTCGTCGGCAACCCGCCCGCGGTCGGCAGGTACTCCTGCACCACCAGCTCCCGGTCCAGGTCGATGCCGCCGACCAGCTCGTCCAGCTGGAGCTCGATCAACCGGCCGTCGCTGCCCAGCTCGACGACCGCGCCGCCGATCTCGTCGGAGATGCGGCGCACCATCTCCAGGCGCTGCACCACCGTCATCGCGTCCCGCAGCGTCACCGCGTCCGCCACCTCCAGCGCGGACAGGGTGTGCGTCACCTCCGCCAGCCGCGCCGTGTAGCGCTCCAGCGTGGCCAGCGCCTGGTTCGCCCGGGACAGGATCTCCGGCGAACCCGACAGCACGTGCCGGTAGCCGTGGATGTAGACGCTGACCAGGCTCATCGACTGGCTCACCGACACCACGGGGTGGCCGGTGTGGATGGCGGTGCGCTCCGCCGTGCGGTGCCGGGTCCCCGACTCGTCGGTGGGGATCGTCGGGTCCGGGACCAGCTGCACGTTGGCCCGGAGGATGCGGGTCCCGTCGGTGGACAGCACCACGGCACCGTCCATCTTGGACAGCTCGCGGAGCCGGGTCGCGCTGAACCCCACGTCCAGCCGGAAGCCGCCGTCGCAGATCGACTCCACGGTCGCGTCGTGGCCCAGCACGATCAGCGCCCCGGTGCGGCCGCGCAGGATCCGTTCCAGCGCGTCCCGCAGTGCGGTCCCCGGCGCCAGCCACGCCAGCGTCGTCCGCAACGACTCGGGATGACCATCGGCCACGACTCCCCCCTCAGCTGCCTGTTCTCGAACTCCTGGTGCGATCGGGTCGGTGTCCGGCGCCTGCTGCCCGCCCGGCGCCTGGTGCCCGGCGTCCGGCGGTGCGGTCCGCGGCTGCGCCGATGGTCAGCGGGAGCGCAGGGACTTCAGCGCCGTCTTGATGTCCGGCACCTCGGTGGCCCGGATGCCCGGTGGCAACCGGCCCGAGTCCGGCGGCACCAGCGCCCGGTCGAAGCCGAGCCGCGCGGCCTCCGCGAGCCGCCTGCCGACCCCGCTGACCCGGCGGATCTCCCCGGCCAGCCCGACCTCGCCGATCACCACGATGTTCGGCGGCAGCGGCACGTCCAGCGCGGAGGAGGCGACCGCCAGCGCCACCGCCAGGTCCGCGGCGGGTTCGGTGACCTTCATGCCGCCGACCGTCGCCGCGAACACCTCCTTCTCCCCGGTGCGGATCCGGCCGCGCTTGTCCAGCACCGCCAGCGTCATCGACACCCGGGCCGAGTCCAGGCCGCTCACCGCACGCCGCGGGATCTGCATCTGGGTGGGCGCGACGAGCGCCTGCACCTCCGCCAGCAGGGGGCGCTTGCCCTCCACCATCACGGTGACCGCGGTGCCGGGAACCGCCGCCTCCTGCCGGTTCAGGAACAGCCCGGACGGGTCGGTGACCTCGGCGATGCCGTCGTCGCGCTGCTCGAAGCAGCCGACCTCGTCGGCCGGGCCGAACCGGTTCTTGATGCCGCGCAGCATCCGCAGCGCCGAGTGCCGGTCGCCCTCGAAGTTGAGCACCACGTCCACCAGGTGTTCCAGGGCCCGCGGGCCCGCGACCGCGCCGTCCTTCGTCACGTGCCCGACCAGGACCACCGGCAGCCCGCGCTCCTTCGCCAGCGCGACCAGGCCGGAGGTCACGGCGCGCACCTGCGTCACGCCGCCGGGGGTGCCGTCCACGTCGGGCGACTGCACCGTCTGCACCGAGTCCACGATCAGCAGCCCCGGCTTGATCGCGTCCACGTGCCCGAGCACCGCCGACAGGTCGTTCTCCGAGCCCAGGAACAGCTCCGGGTCCAGCGAGTTCGTCCGCTCCGCGCGCAGCCGCACCTGACCGGCCGACTCCTCGCCCGTGATGTACAACGAGGGGCCGCCGGTGCGGGCCGCGGCCCAGCGGTGCGCGACCTCCAGCAGCAGCGTCGACTTGCCCACCCCGGGCTCACCGGCGAGCAGCATCACCGCGCCCGGCACGATGCCGCCGCCGAGCACCCGGTCCAGTTCCGCGATGCCGGTCGGGACGGCCCGCGCCGAGTCCAGGTCCACTTCGCCGATGGGGCGGGCCGCGCTGGACGGGGCGGCCGCGGACAGCTTCGCCAGCGCGGGCCGCGCCGGGGCCGCCTCCTCCACGGTGTTCCACTCGTGGCACTTCGGGCAGCGGCCGACCCACTTCGCGACCTCGTGACCGCATTCGGCGCAGCGGTAGGCGGGACGGGCGTTCTTGGTAGGCACGGGGCGAGGCTATAAGCCGGGCCCGACGGGACCCGTGCCGACACACGCCCGCGTGTCGGCGCCCGCCCGGCGAGCAGGCCCCGGACGCAGCGGAGGCCGCCCCCGACGGGACGGCCTCCGGCTGCTGTTCGAGCTGGGTGTCAGTGGTGCGATTCCTCGCCACCGGTGTCCGGTCGCGGGGTGGAGTCCTCCCCGATCGGGACCTGCACGGTGAGCGGGCCCGCCTTCTCGAACACGAAGGTCACCGGGACGGTCACGCCGGGCGTGATGTCCTGGGTGAGGCCCTTCAGAGTGATCGAGACCTCCTGCTGATCCGGGGTCGCGGAGCCCTCCGCGCCGTAGGCGTGCAGCGCGGACCGCGACGGCAGGGTGCGGTTCTTGGCGACGTCGACGGAGGCCGCGTAGGTCGAGGAGGCCTCGACCAGCTTGTCCGCCTCGGCGCCGTCGTTGATCAGCACGGCGGCCAGCGGAGCGGAGGCGCCCTTGGCGTAGCGGGTCCCCGTCTCCGGGAAGGACAGCGTCGCGTTCCGGACGCCGATGCCGCCGGCGTCCCCGCTGCCGCCCGCGACGGCGGCGACCTGCGTGTCGGTCTCGGTGACCTGCCCGGCGCTGCATCCGGCGAGCGCCAGGACGGCGCCCAGGCCGAGGGCGGCCGAGGTCAACCGCACGCGGAAGGTGTGGTGCTGAAGGCGGCTCACGGTGGCAGTGTCCTTCCTGATAGCCGGACGACCGCGATGGAGCTTAATGGTCCGCTCCGGAGGACCAGTAGGCAGACCCCACATCGGCCCCCGGTCCGGGGTCGTGAACCGTGTTCGGAAGGTGTCCACAGTGGATCAAAAGGGGGCGCCGGAGACCCCCGGGAAGCATGCCCGGAGCCTGTTTGTCAACCCCCGATCGCGTCCTGACCTGCGACGACGGACGGGAGCCGGTCGAGGCTCGGTTGCCGCGCATGCTAAGCTGGGCGCAGCGAAAGGGGCAGAGGACACATGGTTTTCAAGGTCGGAGAGACCGTCGTCTACCCGCATCACGGTGCCGCGCTCATCGAAGCAATCGAGACCCGTGTGATCAAGGGCGAGGAGAAGCAATACCTCGTCCTCAAGGTCGCGCAAGGTGACTTGACCGTTCGAGTTCCCGCTGACAACGCCGAGATCGTCGGCGTTCGGGACGTCGTCGGTCAAGAGGGTCTGGACCGCGTCTTCGACGTGCTGCGCGCCCCGCACACCGAGGAACCGACTAACTGGTCCCGGCGGTACAAGGCCAACGTGGAGAAGCTCGCCTCCGGCGATGTGAACAAGGTGGCCGAAGTGGTGCGCGACCTCTGGCGGCGCGAGAAGGACCGTGGCCTGTCCGCGGGTGAGAAGCGCATGTTGGCCAAGGCCAGGCAAATACTGGTCAGCGAATTGGCGCTGGCCGAGGGCACCGACGAGGGCAAGGCCGAGTCCCTGCTGGACGAAGTTCTCGCCACGGCCGTGTGATCGGCGGGTTCTGCTCAACGTGACGGTGGTGGCCCTCGTTCCGGCCGCCGGGCGCGGTGTGCGCCTCGGTGCCGGGATGCCGAAAGCACTGGTCCAGGTCGCGGGCCGATCTCTGCTGGTGCGCGCGGTCGGTGGTCTGCTGGACTCCGGGCGCGTGCACCACGTGGTCGTCGCCGCCCCGCCGGACCAGATCGACGTGGTCGAGCGCGAGCTCGGCGAGTTCGACGCGGCGGCGGTGCACGTGGTGGCCGGTGGTGCCGACCGCACCGAGTCCGTCCGCCTCGCGCTCGCGGTCACCGAACGGGCCGTGCCCGACGCCGACGTGGTGCTGGTGCACGACGCGGCCCGCGCGTTCACCCCGCCCGCCATGATCGGTGCCGTGGTGGACGCCGTGCTCGGCGGTGCGTCCGCGGTGATCCCGGTGCTGCCCGTCGCCGACACCATCAAGCAGGTCGACGAGGCCGGTGCGGTCACCGCGACCGTCGACCGCTCCCCGCTCCGCAGCGTGCAGACCCCGCAGGGCTTCCGGCCCGGCGTGCTGCGCGCCGCCTACGACGCGGCCGGGGGCGCCGCCACCGATGACGCCGGGCTCGTGGAGCGGGCCGGTGGCGAGGTGCGCACCGTGCCCGGTCACCCGAACGCGCTGAAGATCACCACCGCCTTCGACCTGGCGGTCGCCGAGTCGGTGCTCGCCGTCGAACCGATCGGAGAACTCCGGTGACCGGACCGCTGCCGAGGATCGGCCAAGGCGTCGACGTGCACCCCGTGGAAGCCGGCCGGGAGTGCTGGATCGCCGGCCTGCGGTGGCCCGGCGTCGACGGGTGCAGCGGCCACTCCGACGGGGACGTCGCCGCGCACGCGCTGTGCGACGCGCTGCTGTCCGCGGCGGGGCTCGGCGACCTGGGTGCCGTGTTCGGCACCGGCGGTGATCGCTGGGCCGGGGCGCACGGTGCGGAACTGCTCACCGAGGTGGTGGACCGGATCACCGCCGCCGGGTTCCAGGTCGGCAACGCCACCGTGCAGGTCATCGGCAACGCGCCCCGCATCGGCAAGCGCCGCGAGGAAGCCCAGCGGGTGCTCTCCGAGGTGCTCGGCGCGCCGGTGTCGGTGTCCGGCACGACCAGCGACGGGCTCGGGCTCACCGGCCGTGGCGAAGGCATCGCCGCCGTCGCCACCGCATTGCTCTTCCCGGCGGCTTGACCAGCACGTCCGGTTAAATCTTCCCCACCTGGGGGTCAAGTCGGGGAAAGGTCCGGGTTCGCACCCTGGTCGTACCGCCCGCCGCGGGTCATGCTCGACGCATGGTGATCGAACGCAACCGCTGGGTGCGCAGGGCCGTGGTCGGCCAGCCCGTGATCGCTTGGCCCTGTTCGCTGCTGCTGTGGGCGGCCGGTGGCGCCGCCGCGCTCGTCCTCGCCGCCGCCATCCTGTGGATCAGCACCGCCTCGTGCGTCTTCGGCATCCTCGCCCCGCTCCACCACGACGACCCGATCCCCGCCGACCGACTCACCTCCGGCACGTCCTGACCTCGATCGGAGCCCGATCACCTCGACCGCCGCCGCGCCGGTGGAACCCTGCGGGGTGATCAGCGGGAGCCGGCCCGGCCCGGCGGCTCCGGCCGGTCTCGCGCGCCGGCGCCGCCACCGCGCCGGGCGGCTGGGCGCGGTCCTCGTCGGACGGCAGGACGTCGCACGCGGCGCGGATCCGGGTGGCCCGCTCCTGCCGCGCGCGGTGCTCGGCCACGTCCGGGCTGCGCGGCCGGTGGGCGCGGTGCGCCGCGTCGGCGACCGGTGGTGAGATCGGCCGCAGCGGCGGGAGCGGGCGCGGCGCGGCCCGTAGGGTGGCCGGGTGAGCTTGCGCGCGGTGTTCTTCGACTACTCGGGCACGTTGTTCCGGCTGGAGCAGGACGCGTCCTGGCTCGCCGGGCTGACCGACGGCAGCGGTGATCCGCTGACCCTGGAGGCGCAGACCGAGCTGCTGCGCAGGCTCACCGCCCCCACCGGTCGCGTCGTCGAGTTCGAGCCGGAGTTCCAGGAGGCCTGGGACCAGCGCGACCTCGACCCGGAGATGCACCGCAAGTCCAACATCGAGGTGCTGCGGCTCTCCGGCGTCAGCACCGCGGAACAGGCGGAGGCGCTCTACGCCCGCCTGGTGGACCCGCTGTCCTGGACGCCGTACCCGGACACCGCGGAGGTGCTGCGCGGGCTGCGCGACGCGGGCGTGGGGATCGGCGTGATCAGCAACATCGCCTTCGACATCCGCCCGGCGTTCGAGAAGCTCGGCGTGTTCGACCTGGTCGACGAGTACCTGATGTCCTACGTCGAAGGCGTGATCAAGCCCGACCCGAAGCTGTTCCTGCGCGCCTGCGAGCGGCTCGGCGTCGAACCGGCCGAAGCGCTCATGATCGGTGACAGCGAGGAGGCCGACGGCGGTGCGGCCGCGATCGGCTGCGCGGTGTCCATCGTGGAACCGCTGCCCACCGCGCAGCGGCCGGACGCCCTGCTCGCGGCGGTCGCGGAGCACGGCGTGCTGCCCGCCTCGCCCGCGGGGGCGTGAGCACCGCGACCGGATCTCCGGCGGAGCGCACAGCGCGAAGCCTTGACGAGCAGGCCCCTGTCGTGGTTCACGATCGGAGGACCCCCGTACCATCGAGGCGTGAGCCTGCACCTGCATGACACCGCGACCCGCACGACGCGCGAATTCCACCCGCGCTGCGACGGAGTGGCGTCGATCTACGTCTGTGGGGCGACGGTGCAGGGCGTGCCGCACATCGGTCACGTGCGCAGCGGGCTCGACTTCGACGTGCTGCGCCGCTGGCTGCTGCACACCGGGTACGACGTGCGGCTGGTCCGCAACGTCACCGACATCGACGACAAGATCATCGCGAAGGCGGGGGAGGCCGGCCGTCCCTGGTGGGAGTGGGCCGCCACGCACGAGCGCGCCTTCGAGAGCGCCTACGACCGGCTCGGTTGCCTCCCGCCGTCCGCGCTGCCCCGGGCCACCGGGCACATCGGGCAGATGGTCGAGCTGATCCAGCGGCTGATCGACAAGGACCACGCCTACCCGGCGGGCGGCGACGTGTACTTCTCCGTCGGCTCCTTCGCCGCGGAGTACGGGCGGCTGTCCGGTCAGCGCCTCGACGAGGTGCAGCAGGGCGAGCACGCCGCCGCGGGCAAGCGCGACCCGCGCGACTTCACGCTGTGGAAGGGCGCCAAGCCCGGCGAGCCGAGCTGGCCCACGCCGTGGGGCGACGGCCGCCCCGGCTGGCACCTGGAGTGCTCGGCGATGGCCACCTACTACCTCGGCGCCGAGTTCGACATCCACGGCGGCGGCCTGGACCTGGTGTTCCCGCACCACGAGAACGAGCTCGCCCAGTCGAACGCCGCGGGGGACCCGTTCGCCCGCTACTGGCTGCACAACGCCTGGGTGACGATGAGCGGCGAGAAGATGTCGAAGTCGCTCGGCAACACCATGAGCATCCCGGCCGTGCTGGAGCGGGCCCGCGCGTGCGAGCTGCGCTACTACCTGGTTGCCCCGCACTACCGGTCGACGGTGGAGTTCTCCGAGGAGGCGCTGCAGGAAGCGGTCGCCACCTACCGGCGCATCGAATCTTTCGTGCATCGGGTCGCGCAGCGCACCGGCGGCGTGGGGCACGGGGACGTGCGTCCCGAGTTCGCCGCGGCGATGGACGACGACCTGTCCACGCCGCAGGCGGTGGCCGCGGTGCACACCACGATCCGCGAGGGCAACGCCGCGCTCGACACCGGTGACGACGAGGCCGCGCGCGCCGCGGCGGCCTCGGTGCGCACCATGACCGACGTGCTCGGCTTGGACCCCCTCGCCCCGCAGTGGGCCGAGGAGTCCGGCGCGGACGACGCCGCGCGCCGAGCACTCGCAGAGCTGGTCGACGGCCTGCTGGAGCAGCGGCAGAAGGCTCGGGCGGAGCGCGACTTCGCCACCGCCGACCTGCTGCGGGACCGGCTGCTGGCTTCCGGCGTCGCCGTCGAGGACACACCCGACGGTCCGTTGTGGACACTCAAGGACGGGTGAACGAACGTTGGCAGGCAACGACAAGCGCCGTGGGGCGACCCGCAAGCCGGGAACCAAGAAGGGGATGGTGAAGGGCTCCGGCGGCCAGCGCCGCAAGGGCCTCGAAGGCAAGGGCCCCACCCCCAAGGCCAAGGACCGGGTTCCGCACCCGGCGAAGAAGCGCGCCGATGCCGCCAAGGCGCGCACCGAGCAGCAGAACCGCAGGCAGCGCGAGCAGCGCGAACTGCCCGAGATGGTGGCCGGTCGCAACCCGGTCGCCGAATGCCTCCGCGCCGGCGTGCCCGCCACCGGGCTGTACGTGGCGCAGGGCATCGACACCGACGACCGGGTCAAGGACGCGGTGCGCAACGCGTCCGACCGGGGCATCTCGGTGATCGACGTGCCCCGCACCGAGCTGGACCGGATGACCGGCGGCGCCATGCACCAGGGCCTCGTGCTGCAGGTGCCGCCGTTCAAGTACGCGCACCCGGACGACGTGCTCGCGCACGCCGCCGACTCCGGCCGGCCGCCGCTGCTGGTGGCGCTGGACGGGGTCACCGACCCGCGGAACCTGGGCGCGGTGATCCGCTCGGCCGCCGCGTTCGGCGCGCACGGCGTGATCCTCCCGCAGCGGCGCAGCGCCGGGATGACCGCCGTCGCGTGGCGCACCAGCGCGGGCACCGCGGCGCAGCTGCCGGTGGCGATGGCCGTGAACCTCACCCGCACCCTCAAGGACCTCAAGAACGAGGGCCTGATGGTCGTGGGGCTCGACGCGGACTCCGACATCACCTCCGACGAGCTGGAGCTCGCCGGCGGCCCGCTGGTGGTCGTCGTCGGCTCCGAAGGGCGCGGGCTGTCCCGGCTGGTGCGGGAGACCTGCGACCAGACGGTGTCGATCCCGATGGCCGGGCAGGTGGAGTCGCTGAACGCCTCCGTCGCGGCCGGGGTGGTGCTGGCCGAGGTGGCGCGGCGCCGCCGCATCAAGCCGGTCACCTACTGATCGTCCGGTGGGGGGGGCCGCGGGGGGGGGGGGCGCCCCCCCCCCGCCCGCGCCCCCGGCGCGGTAGCCCTTCTCCAGCCGCATCCCGTTGAACGCGGCCCGGCCCGCGGGGAAGATGCCGTGCTCGGCGCCCTGC
>NZ_JAIUKC010000126.1:0-14277 GCF_020177435.1 Saccharopolyspora sp. 7B
CGGTTGGGGCTGGGGCCACCACTGGGGCGGCTGGCGCAAGTGAGCCCCCCGGCCTTGACGACCACGACCTGACGCGACGAACGACCTGACGCATCGCCGAGACGGCTCCCGCCATCCGGTTCGCCGGAACGGCGGGAGCCGTCGCGCGTGCGGTCAGTACAGCGAGGTGAGCAGCTCGGAGCTGAACGGGGCGACCTCGTCCAGGCGCCCGGAGAGCACCTTCTCGCTCCACAGCGGGTCCGCGAGCAGTCCGCGGCCCACCGCGACCAGGTCGAACTCGTCGCGCTCCAGCCGTTCCACCAGTTCATCGATGTCGGTGATCTCGGAGGTCTGGCCGCTGAACGCCCCGGTGAACTCCTGGTTCAGCCCCACCGACCCGACCGTGATGGACGGCTTGCCGGTGAGCTTCTTGGTCCACCCGGCGAGGTTCAGGTCGGAGCCCTCGAACTCCGGCCGCCAGTACCGCCGCGTGGAGGCGTGGAAGGCGTCCACCCCGGCCTCCGCGAGCGGCGCGAGCACGGCCTCCAGCTCGTGCGGCGTGGTGGCCAGCTGCGCCTGGTAGTCGTACATCTTCCACTGCGAGGTGCGGAACACGACGGGGAAGTCGGCGGAGACCGTCCGGCGCACGGCGGCCACGACCTCGGTGGCGAAGCGGGTCCGGGACACCGGGTCGCCGCCGTAGGCGTCGGTGCGGCGGTTGGTGCGCTCCCACAGGAACTGGTCGATGAGGTAGCCGTGCGCGCCGTGCAGCTCCACGCCGTCGAACCCGACGCGTTCGGCGTCCGCGGCGGCCTGGGCGAACGCCTCGACGACCGCGTCCAGGTCGGTCCGGGTCATCGCGTGCCCGGCTTCCTCGCCCTTGAGGTCGAGCCCGGACGGGCCCATCGGCGGGGCGTCCGGGAACGGCGGGGCGCCTGCGGGGCGGGCCATCCCGACGTGCCAGAGCTGCGGGAAGATCTTCCCGCCCGCCTGGTGCACCTCGGCGACGACGTTCTTCCAGCCGGCCAGCGCGTCCTCGCCGTGGAAGCGCGGGATCGAGTCGCTGAGCCCGGCCGAGGGGTGGTCCACGTAGGTGCCCTCGGTGATGATCAGCCCGGTGCCGGCGGCGGCGCGGCGCGCGGAGTAGGCGGCGACGTCCGCGCCGGGCACTCCGCCGGGGGAGAGGTCGCGCGTCATCGGCGCCATCGCGATGCGGTTCGGCACGGTCGTGCCGCCCAGCTCGAACGGGCGGGACAGCGCTTTCGCCGCGCGGTCGGAGGTGTTGCTGCTGGACACGGGCTCTCCTCGGGAACTGGTGCGGTGCGGTGCGTGCTTCCGCTACGGTAAAACCTGACGTTGACGTCAGAGGAAACCGATTGTGGCCGGGATTACCACCGCGGCCCGGCGGGGCGAGGAGGAAGCGCGATGCGGATCGGGGAACTGGCCGCCAGGACCGGGGTGAGCGTGCGGGCGCTGCGCTACTACGAGGAACAGCACCTGCTGCGAGCCGAGCGCACCGCCAGCGGGCAGCGCACCTACTCGGAGGCCGCGGTCGAACGGGTGCGGCTCATCCAGCAGCTCTACGCCGCCGGGCTGTCCAGCAAGCTGATCCTCGGCCTGCTGCCGTGCGTGGAGACCGGCGAAGCCGACCCGGCCATGATGGACCGCCTCGTCGCCGAGCGGGACCGCATCGACCGGCAGGTCGACGAGCTCGTGCGGACCCGGGACCGGTTGGATGCGATCATCCGCTGCTCGCACGCGGCGCACGACGACTCCCGGTCGATCGCGTGACCCGGGACCGCACCGGCCGAACGTCGTGATCACCGGCGCCGGTTCGGGGATCGGCGCCGCCGGACCCCGCGCGGCGCTCAGCCACCGACCGGCTCGGCCCGTCCGTCCGATTCGGACAGTGCCCGGTAGATGCGGCTCTCCTCCTGCAGCAGCGGCAGCGAACCGCGTTCCCGCGGCCGCGGCAGGTCGACGTCGAAGGTGCGCACGACCCGTCCCGGTCCCGCCGCCAGCAGCAGCACCCGGTCGGCGAGGAACACCGCCTCCCCGACGTCGTGCGTCACGAACACGACCGTCCCGCCGGTCCGCGCGCGGATGCGCAGCAGGTCCTGCTGGAGCCGGATCCGGGTGAGGTGGTCCACCGCCCCGAACGGTTCGTCCATCAGCAGCACCTCCGGTTCCGCGGTGAGCGCCCGCGCTATGCCCGCCCGCTGCCGCATGCCGCCGGAGAGGTGGTGCGGGTAGGCGTCCTCGTAGCCGGACAACCCGACCAGGTCCAGGTGCTCGCGGGCGGCGGCGCGGCGTTCGCCCCGGCCCACCCCGCGGATCTCCAGCCCCAGCTCCACGTTCGCCAGCACCGTGCGCCACGGGTACAGCGACGCGTCCTGGAACACCACCCCGATGCCCTCCCGCGGCCCGGTGAGCGGTTCGCCGCGGAAGCGCACCTCGCCGGAGCTCGGCGCCTGCAACCCGGCGAGCACCTCCAGCAGGGTGCTCTTCCCGCAACCGCTCGGCCCGAGCAGGCAGACGAACTCGCCCGCGGCCACGTCCAGGTCGATGCCGGAGAGCACCTCGTTCGCACCGAACGACTTGTGCACCGACCGCACTTCGAAGATCGCCATGGTGGCTCCCGTCCGATCAGCGCCCGGCGCGGGGCCGGGGGTAGGTGAAGGGCTTGCGGAACTCCTGCGGGATGAAGCGCAGGTCGATGTAGCGGTCCGCGTCGTAGATCCGGTCCTGGTTGCCCACCTCGACCTCGATCTCCTGGCTGCGCCGGATCGCGGCGGGATCGACGTCCGGGTTGTCGTCCCACACGTCGTCCTCCTGCCGGATGGCGCGCGCGACGGCCTCCGGGTCCAGCTTCAACTTCCCCTGCAACCACGGCACGTAGGTCGCGTGGTTCTCCTTCGCGTCGGTGTAGGAGGCGAAGTAGGCGCGCAGCGCCCGCCGCAGCACGTCGGGGTGGTCGCGGATGACGTCGTCACCGGAGATGAGCACCCCGGTGTGGTAGTTCGGCAGGTAGTCCCAGGCCCGCGCCAGCGTGACCGCTTCGCCTTCGAGCTCGCCCAGCGCGGGGAACGGCTGGTGGATGATGGTGGCGTCCACCTGGCCGGTGCTCAACGTGCCGTAGGCCTGCTCGTTGATGCCGTTGTTCACCAGCGACACGTCCCGGTCCGCGTCGATCCCGTGGGCGCGCAGCACGTACCGCAGCGTGGTGTCCAGGTTGCTGCCCGCCTTCGAGTTGCCGATGGTGCGCCCGCGCAGGTCTTCGATGCGGGTGATGCCGGGGCGGGCGATGAGGAAGTACGGGCCCTTGCTGCGGAAGGCGGAGGACACGATCTTCAGCGGGGAGCCGAGCGCGGCGGCGCGCAGGTACTCGGTGGTCGGGCCGAAGGCGAAGGTGAGCTCGCCGGTGGCCACGCCGGTCACGGCGTCCTCGACGTCGGTGAACTCGACGGTGAGCCCCTGGGCGGCGAAGTGCCCGCGTTCCACGCCCCAGCGGATCGGCTGCTGGGTGTACTGGGTGCCCGCTTGGAGGGTGATGGTGGCGGTCTCGCCGTCGGCCCGGGTCCCTCCGGTCCCGGCGCAGGCGGCGGTGCCCGCGAGGGGCAGCAGGGCTGCCGCGGCCAGCGACGACCGGACGAATTCGCGGCGGTTCATGTGAGCTCCAGGATGGTCAGGAGTGCTTCCAGCGCAGCAGGACGCGGCGCTCCAGCAGGCCCACGCCGGAGATGATCAGCGCGGACAGCACGGTGGTGAACAGGACGAGCGCGAAGACCGAGGCGGTGTCGTACACCCCGACCGCGCGGTTGAGCAGGTTGCCCAGCCCGCCCTTGGACGCGGTGATCTCCGCGAACAGGGCGGCCACCAGCGCGGTCCCGGTCTCCACCTTGATCGCGGCCACGATGGAGGTCGTCGCCGAGGGCAGCACGACCTTGCGGATCAGCTGCGCGCGGCTCGCCCCGAACGAGCGGGCGACCTTGAGGTGGTCCGCGGAGACCTGCTTGATGCCCGCGATGGTGTTGTAGACGAACAGGAAGTAGCAGAACAGGAAGACGATCACGATCTTGTGCGCGGCGCCGATGCCGAGGTACAGCGTCAGCAGCGGGATGATCGTCACCTTCGGCACCGCCATCAGCGCGGCCACGAACGGGTTCAGGAAGGTCCCGGCATTGCGGGACAGGCCCATCCACACCCCGGTGGCGACGCCGAACACCAGGGCCAGCGAGGCGCCCGCGGCGGCCTCCCCGAGCGTCAGCAGCAGGTTCCCGAGCAGGTTCTGCTCGGTGAACAGCGCCGGGTAGGCGGCGAGCACCTCGGTGGGGGAGGCCAGGTAGATCCGCTTGACGCGGCCGCTGTCCACGGCCTGCTGCACCACCGCGAGCACCGCGGCGACCAGCAGCACCTGCCCGCCGAGGATCGCGAACCCGGTGCGGCGCGGGCGTTTTCCGGCGGACGGAGCGGCCGTGGTGGCGGGTGCGGCCGGTGCTTCTCGAACGGTCATGGCGCGGTGGTCCTCCCTGCCGCTGCTGCGCGGACCGGCGGCACGTCCAGTCCGAGGTGGTCGCGGAACGTGCTGCCCGCGTAGTCGTCGCGGTGCAGCCCGCGGCGCCGGAGCTCGGGCACCACCAGGTCGGCGAAGGCGCGCACCGAACCGGGGACGTGCGGCGGGAAGATGTTGAACCCGTCGGCGGCACCGCCGTCGAACCAGCGCTGCACGAAATCGGCCACCTGCACCGGATCGCCGACCACGGAGGCGCGGCCCGCGCCGGTGCCGAGCCCGTTCACCAGGTCCCGGTAGGTGATGCGGTGCTCGCCGGACAGGTCCCGGTGGGTGTGCGCGCGCACCGCGTCGAGCAACACCCGGCCCTGCTCGTCGAGCTCGTCGGCGAGGGCGGCGGGCACCTGCTCGTCCGGGTCGTGGCCGCGCACGTCGACGCCGAGCTCCCGGGAGACCGAGGTGAGGTTGCGGCGGGGCCGCTGCCCGAGGGCGCCGCCGCGGTGCAGCGGGCCGGCGAGCTGCTCCTCCTCGTCCAGCGGCAGGAACGAGTTGAGCAGGTCGTGCTCGGCGACCGCGTCCTGCGTGGTGGCGCCGGTGTAGACGCTCAGCCCGGGCAGGATGCGCGGCAGCCCGGGTTCCCGGCCGTGCGCGGCGGCGCGGGCCTTCACGTCGGCGTAGTACTCCCGGGCGGACTCGAAGTCGTGGTGCCCGGAGAACACCACGTCCGCCTCCCGGGCGGCGAGGTCCCGGGAGCGCTCCGAGGTGCCCGCGTGCAGCAGCACCACCTGGCCCTGCGGTGGTCGCGGGACGTCGAGCGGCCCGTCCACGTCGAAGTGCGCGCCGCGGTGGCCGATGGGGGCGCCGTGCGCGCCGCTGTCCCACAGCGCCCGCACCACGTCGACGAACTCGCCCGCCCGGTCGTAGCGCTTGTCGGTGTCCCAGTGCTCGCTGCGGCTGAAGTTCCCGGCCGCCGCGGCGTCCGCTCCGGTCACCAGGTTCCACGAGGCGCGCCCGCGGCTGAGGTGGTCGAGCGAGGCCGTCAGCCGGGCCACCGAGTACGGGTCGTGGTAGGTCGGGTTCGCGGTCACCACGATGCCGATCCTGCTAGTGGCGGCGGCGATCGCGGCTCCGGCGGTGAACGGTTCCAGCCGGGACATCTGGGCGGGGTTGGTGCGCGCCAGCGCCGGGTCGGTCGCCAGGCGGTCGCCGAGGAACACGAAGTCGAACGCGGCGTCCTCGGCGATCCTGCTGACCTGCTGGATGAATCCGATGTCGTAGGCGCCGTCGGCGCGCGCCCCGGGGTGCCGCCAGCCCGCGGGATGCGTGCCGGTGGCCCAGAACATCAGGCCCAGGTGCAGTCGTCGTGCCGTCACGATGCGGCCCCCGTTCGCGGTGGTGCGGGCCGCCGGGACGGGTCGCGGCGGGCCGGTCGGGTGAGGTTCAGGTGCGAGCGCAGGCTCCGGTCCGCGTAGTCGTGGCGGAACACGCCGCGGCGGCGCAGCAGCGGCACCACCAGTTCGGTGAACCGGCGCAGCTGGCCGGGTTGCGGGGGAGCGTGCAGCAGGTACCCGTCCACCTGCCCGGCGGAGAAGGACTCCGCGATGCGCCCGGCGACGGTGTCGGGATCGCCGATGAGCACCGCTCCGCTGGCCAGCGCGCGTTCTCCGCCGGGGGTGGCGTGCAGTTGCTCGTGCAGGTCCCGCACCTCGGCCACGTCCTCGCCGAGGACGGGGATCAGGTCGGGCAGCACCGCGGCGTGCTCGCCGCGGTCGGTCGCGCCACCGGGCAGCACGAGCTCGGCGTCCGGGACGGCGGCGGCGAGCTCGTCGGCGGCGTGCGCCAGCACCGGATGCCCTTGCGGCGGGCGGGCCAGGTTCAGCGGTCCGCGCACCTGGAAGTGCGCGCCGACGTGGTCCACGGCGCGGATGCGGTCGGCGTCGACGAACGCGCCGGATCCCTTGTCCCGCACGAAGGCGTCGTCGTCCCAGCTGTCCCACAGCGCCCGCACCAGCCCGACGAACTCGCGGGTGCGCTCCACCGCGTCCGCCCGGGGGAGGGGGCCCGCGCGCTCGCCGCCGGGGTGTTCCTCGGTGACCAGCCAACCGGCCCGCCCACCGGAGATGTGGTCGAGGGAGGCCACCAGCCGGGCGAGGTTGAACGGTTCGTGCCGCAGCGGATCGCCGGTGGCCAGCAGTCCGATCCGGGTGCTGCGCACGGCCGCGTGCGCGGCGGCGGTGAACGGTTCGAGGCCGGTGCCGGTGTCGCGCCTGCCGTCGAGCAGCACGAAGTCGAACGCGGCGTCCTCGGCGAGGCGCACGGCCCGGTCGAGCTCGTCCGGGGCGCTGCCCGTGGCGTGGGCGTAGCCGAGGTGCAGCTGCCGGGGGCGCTTCTTGTGCTGGTTCCTTCCCAAGGAGACCTCCTGCGGGTCGTGCCGCGAGCAGCGGGACGCACCGCTGCGGTGCCGTGTCGCGGTGTCGCGGCGCGCGGCGGTGCGCGACCGCCGGGCGGCGGTGCGGTGCGGGCGTCCGGGGGCGCTCCGGTGCTGCTTCGGACCGGGCGGCGAAAAAGAGTCCTCAGTGGACTGAATGGCGAACGCCGTTGTGGCGTCGGGGGATCGAGCGGGCGCGCGGTACCGCGTGCCGGGAGTCCTGATCGGACGGATCAGCCGGTACAGCCGCGGTGCGCGGCGGATGACTGCGTGCTGAACCGCCCGGGAAGAGCCGACCGAGTGGGCATGCCCGGAAGTCTCGACACGACCCCCGCCGACGTCAAGCAGCCGTCGATCCGTCGCACAGGGTGGGACGGTGCAGCTCAGCGGCCCGGGCGGCGTCGCCGGACGGTGGTCCGGGGTCGCGACGGCCCCGAGGTGAGCCCGGACACCCCGTCCGCGGGGACGCGGGGTTCGGCGGGTGCCTCGTTGCCGCCGCTGCGCGGGGTGGCCGATACTCGCGCCGTGTCGAAGCCAGGTGAGACCCCCGCGCGGACCGGTGGCAAGGAGCGCGGCTCGGAGGTGCAGTCCGTCGCGCGCGCCTCGGCGCTGCTCGAAGCGGTGGTGGACAGCGCCGAGGGCCTGACGCTGACCGAGCTGGTGCGCGAGAGCGGCCTGACGATGAGCACGGTGCACCGGTTGCTGCGCACCCTGTGCTCCGGCGGGTTGCTGTGCCGCGACTCCGGCACCGAGCGATTCCTGCCCGGCCCGCTGCTGCTGCGGCTCGCCCGCCGTTCGCTGGCCTCCGCCGGGGTGCCGGAGGCCGCCGACGTGCTGCGGGACCTGGTGGACCGCACCGGGGAGACCGCGAGCCTCGGCATGCGCCAGGGCGAGCAGGTGCTGGTGCTGCTGGTGGCGCAATCCGCGCAGCCGCTGCGGTTCCAGGGCGTGCAGGGCGAGCACCGCGCGCTGCTGCGCTCGGCGATGGGCCGGGCGCTGCTGGCCGTCGGCGACCGCCCGGTGCGGGAGGTCCTCGACGAGCTGCTGCCCGGTGCCGGCGAGGAGGAGCGCTGGGAGCACGAGGTGGACCTGATGGCGGCCCGGTTCCGCGGGTGCGCCGTGTTCGACGACCCGGACCGCGCCGGGCTGCGCGCGATCGCCGCCCCGGTCCCGGGGCACCGCGACGGCGGGCGGCTGGTCGTCGAGGTGCAGGGCCCGGCCGCGCGGATGGCCGACGAGGAGCTCGACCGGTTGGGCGCGGCCGTCCGCGCCGCCGCCGAGGAGCTGCACGGACTGCCGCTGTCGCTGGGTGGCGCGGGCACCTGAGAACCCGGGCGCGCGTGCCACCGGACCGCGCCCCGGTCAACCCGCGACCACCGACTTCCGTGATGTGGGAGGTGTTGCCGCATCGCGCAAGTATCCGTTGACCGGCCGCCGAACCCCGCCCTACGTTGCTCATCGACAGCACGAACGGCAGGGAGGTGACCGTGAGCCCGCAGCGCTCCGAGGCACGAGTGGTCATCTCCCCGAACCACCCGGTGTTCGACCTGCCGGAGATCGTCGCCCTGGAACGCGGCATGTTCGCCGAGGCGGGCCTGGACGTGCGCTTCGCCGAACGGGCCGGCGCCGAGGACCGCACCGAGCGGGACCCGGCGGCGCGCCGCAAGGAATCCCTGTTCGAGCACGCGCAGGCCGACGTCTACAACCTGTGCGAATGGGGCGGGATCGACCGGCTGGAGCGCAACCGCAGGCCGGGCAGGCTCGGCTACCTGCGGCCCGCGATCGTCGCCCAAGCACTGGTGAGCTTCGACCCGGCGTTGCAGGAACCGCACGACCTGAGCGGGATCCCGGTCGGCGTCAACGAGTTCACCGGCTCGCACTACACCGCGCTGCACCTGCTGGAAGGCGCGGTGGCGCGGGAGAACGTCGTCGTCGAGCACGTCGGCTTCCCCGAGGTCCGGTTGCGCCGCGCCGAAACCGGCGCGATCCGCGCCGTGATGCTGATGGAGCCGTACCTCAGCCTGGCCCGCAAGCGCGGTGCCCACCTGCTCGGCACCTACTTCTACCGGGGCGTCGAAGTCGTCGCCCCCGAACTGACCGACGCGGCGCGCGAGACCTTCGTCGGCGTCGTTGACGCCGCGGTCGACCTCATCAACGCCGACCCCGCCCGGTACCGGCACCACCTGGTCGCCGAGGTGGCGGGCGAGCTCGACGAGTCCGAGCTCGGCACCGAGCACTTCCGCTACACCCGCGCCACGCCGGTCACCGAACGCCGGTTCACCGAGAGCTACGCGTGGATGCGCTCCTGGCGCCTGACCTCCGGCGCGCACGGCTACCGCACCCTGCTGGGGTTGCGGTGAACCCGCCCGCCGGCCTCACCCGGCGCAGGTACCTCGACTGGTGCTCGCTCAACGGCGGGCTCTGTCCCCGCTGAACCCCGGCCTTCCGCGGGGCGCGCCCGTGCGGCGCGTCCCGGGCCGCACGCCTCTGCCCTTTCCCCTTCGCTGCTCCTGGAGCGTCGTCATGAACACCTGGACCGGTGGTGTCCCACCAGTTCCCCGCGGCCCGCTCGGCCGCCGCGCCGTGCTGCGCGGCGGGCTGGCGGCGGCGCTGGGCCTCGCGGGAGCCGGGGTGCTGTCCGGCTGCGGCACCGGATCGCCCGGGGCCGCGAAGGTGGAGGACACCCAGAAGGGCACCGCGGGCGCGGTGATCCGGCCCATCGCCGAGCGGTACGGGCTCGTCGGCGACCTGGATCTGGAGCACGTCGCGGGCACCGGGCCCGGCGACGTGCAGAACAAGCTGCTCTCCGGCGCCCTCGACGTGGCCAGCATGGGCCCGATCGGGGCCGTCGTCGCCGCCGAGGCGCGCGCGGCGGTGAGCCTGTTCAGCACCAGCCTGCACAACCACGTGCACTGGCTGGTCCCCGAGAACAGCCCGTACCGCACGGTGCGGGACCTGCGCGGGAAACCCATCGCGACACCGCCGAACAACAGCGACGCCTACCGCTCGGCGCAGCTGGCGGCCGCGGTCAACGACATCGACTTCGAAGCCGACTACGACGTGCACCAGGGCGCGGTGCTGGCCGGGCTGGCGCTGTTCGAGCGCGGTGACGTGGAGGCCATCCTCACCATCGAGCCGAACGCCACCCTGCTCGTCGGCCGCGGTGCCCGCGAGCTCGTGTCGGTGCAGCAGCTGTGGAGCGAGGGCACCGGCGACGGCGGGCGCCTGCTGCTCAACGGGCAGGGTGCCACGAACGAATGGATCGACGCGCACCCCGCGCAGGCCGCGGGGATCGCCCGGTTGCGGCTCGCCGCGCACCAGGTGATCGCCGAGAACCCTGCGGTGCTCGCCGAGCTGCACGAGTACTACGGCATCCCCGCCGGCGAGCGCCGCGCCGTCGAACTGCTGCCACAGCGGCTCGCCGACGTCTATCCCGTGGTCTGGGACGAGTCGGTGTTCGCCGGGCTGCGCAAGCAGATCGACGTCGCCGTCCGAACAGGACTGATCAGCGCCGCGCTCGCCGCGGAACCGTTCCGGGTGGTGGGGCCGGCATGACCACCACGACCGCGCCCGAGCGCACCGACCCGGCCGCCCCGCCGGCGACCGCGCCACCGGCGGGCCCCGGCGCCTGGCGCCGCATCGCCGCCGCCGGCTGGCCGCCCGCCGCGTTCGCGCTGCTGCTCGGCGCGGGCTGGCAGCTGATGGCGGTGCTCGCGGACAGCGTCCTCGTACCCGGGCTCGGCGAGATCGCCGACCGCTTCGGCGAGATCGTCGTCGGCGGCGACGTCCTCGGCGAGCTGGGCGTGACGCTGGCCCGGGTGTGCCTCGGCTTCGCGCTCGCCTTCGCCGCCGCCCTGGTCGTCGGGATCGCCATGGGGCGCCACCCGGTCGTCCGCCGCTTCTTCGAACCCGCCGTGCTGCTCGGGCTGACCGTCCCCGGACTGGTGTGGGCGCTGCTGTGCGTCATCTGGTTCGGGGTGGGGCTGGCGAACCCGGTGCTCGCCGTCGCGCTCTCCGCCGCGCCCGCGCTGACCTTGAACGTCTACCAGGGCATCCGCGCGCTGCCCGGCGAGCTGCTGGAGATGACGCACGTGTACCGCTTCTCGCCGTGGCGCCGGCTGCGGTACCTGTGGCTGCCCGCGTTGCAACCGGCGCTGTTCTCCGGGGCGCGGCTCGGGCTGTCGCTGTCCTGGAAGGTGATCGTGCTGGTGGAGATCTTCGGGCTCTCCAGCGGAGTCGGGTACCAGCTCAACAACGAGTTCGCGGCGCAGAGCGTCGCCGGGGTCCTGAGCTGGACGCTGCTGTTCGGCGCGGTGATGGCGCTGCTGGAGTACGGCCTGCTGCAGAACCTGGAACGGCGGCTCACCCGCTGGCGCAAGGCGGTGTCGGTATGAGCGCGATCTCGCTGCGCGCGGTGTCCAAGCGGTTCCGCGACGCGCGCACCGGCCGGGTCGAATCGGTCTTCGAGGAGTTCTCCCTCGACGTCGCCGAAGGCGAGCTCGTCGCCGTGGTCGGGGCCTCCGGGACCGGCAAGACCACGCTGCTGCACCTCGTGGCCGGGCTCGAACGCGCCGACGCGGGGGAGGTGCCGGTGCCGCCCGGGCGGCTCGGCGTCGTGTTCCAGCAACCGCGGCTGCTGGACTGGATCCCGGTGCGGCGCAACGTGGAACTCGCCCTGGACGCCGCCGGGCTGGACCGCGCCGCGGCCGCCGAGGTGCTCGCGGCGGTGGGGTTGGCCGAGCACGCCGACTCCTACCCCTCGGTGCTCTCCGGCGGGCAGCGGCAGCGGGTCGCGGTGGCCAGGGCCTTCGCCGTCGAACCGGGCGTGGTGCTGCTGGACGAGCCGTTCAGCGCGCTCGACGAGCTGACCGCGCGCCGGCTGCGGCTGCTGCTGCAGGAGCTGTGGACCGCCCGGCCGCGCACCGGGCTGCTCGTCACGCACAACCCGTTGGAGGCGGCGCTGCTGGCCGACCGGATCGTCGTGCTCGGCGGCCGCCCGGCCCGCGTCGTGCGGCGCTACGAGGTGCCGGCCGCGCGCCCCCGGTCCCCGGAGGACCCGGATCTGTTCGCGCTGCACGGCGAGATCGTCGCCGACCTGACCGCCGGGGCCTGACCCCGCACCACCAGGACCGAAGGAACGAGAGGGAATCCGACATGGCGCATGACAAGGTCACCATGGAACTGCTGTCGCTGGTGTTCTCGCTGCCGCAGCTGGTCGCCGCCGACGAGGGCTACTACGCCGAGGAGGGGCTGGAGGTCGAGTTCGTCCCCAAGGGCTACGCGGGCGCCGGGGTCGGCTTCCTGGAGGACCACCAGCTGCTGAGCGCGTTCGGCAGCACCAAATCGCACTTCGAGAGCGGCGAGGCCACCCTGTACCGCGCCTGCGAGTGGGGCCAGATCCGGCGTTCCGTGGACACCAGCGTCGGTGGCCGGGTCGTGAGCAAGCGCGCCGCCGTGCTCAGCCAAGGCCTGTACGTGCACCCGGATTCGCCCGCGGTGCACCCGCAGGACCTGGCGGGCGAGGCGGTCGGCGTGAACTTCCACCACGGCTCGCACTACCTCGCCTTGCAGACGCTGGAGGGCTTCCTGCCGCGCGAGGAGATCAAGGTGGTGCACGTCGGCGGGCCGCAGCAGCGGTTCGAGGCGCTGCGGGACCGGGAGATCGCGGCGGTGGCCCTGATGGAACCGTGGATCTCGGTGGCGGAGAAGCAGGGCTACCGGCTGCTCGCGGAGGCCTACTACGCGGGTTCGGAGATCGCGAGCCCCGACCTGCCCACCAGCACCTACGAGGCGATCAACCGCGCGGTGGTGAAGGCGGTGCGCAAGCTCGGCGAGGACCCGCGGCCGTACCTGCACCACCTCATCGGCGAGGTGCCGCCGGAGATCGAACGGCTCTCCGTCGAGGACTTCCGGCTGGACCGGCTGCGGTTCGTGGAACCGCGCCCCTACCCGCGGGAGGAGTTCCAGCGCACCTACGACTGGATGGTGAGCTGGGGGTTGGTGCAGGAGGACTCCGGATACGGCAAGGTGGTCGAGAACCTCGTCCGGATCTGAACCGGGGCGGGACGGCGGACGGCACCGGCCGGTGCGCTGGGAGGTGCCGACCATGGCGAGCCGGGCGGGGCGCGGACCTCGGGTGTGGCCGCTGTACGCGGGCGGGTTCCTCGGCCCCTACGGCAGCACGATGGTGACCCCGATGGTGCACGAGGTCGCGGCCGGGCTGCACGGCTCGGTGACCGCCGCCGCGGCCGCCGTCACCGCGTACATGGTGCCGTTCGCGGTGCTGCTGCTGGTGTCGGGGACCCTGGCGGAGCGCTGGGGCCGCGGGCGGGTCGTGCGGGCCGCGCTGCTGGTGTCCGCGCTGGTGTCCGCGTTGTGCGCGGCGGCGCCGACGATGGAGCTGTTCCTGCTCGGCCGCGCCGTGCAGGGCGCCGCGAACGCGTTCATCACCCCGCTGCTGGTGGCCGCGATCATCGATCTGGTGCCGGGGGAGCGGCGCGGGCGCGCGCTGGGGTGGTTCGCCGGGATGCAGGCCGCCGGTCAGGGGTTCAGCCCGCTGATCACCGGGGTGGCGGCGGCGTGGCACTGGCGGCTCGCGTTCGTCTTCCCCGCGCTGCTCGCGGTCGTGCTGGTGCTGCTGCCGCCGGACGCGGCCGCCGCGGCCCGCCGGGCCACCGGCGCCGTGCCGTGGCGGGTGCTGGTCAACCGCAGGCTGGGGTCGGCGGCGGCGCTGTCCTTCCTGAGCTACCTCGGCGCGGTGGGGCTCACCGTGCTGGTGGTGCTGCGCGTCGCCGACGACTTCGGTTTCGGGCCGGTGCAACGAGGTCTGGTCAGCGCGGCGTTCGGCGTGGCGGGAGTGGCCGCCGCCGGGCCGCTGGGCCGGTGGGCGGAGCGGGTCGGGCCGCGCCCGCTGGGGCTGGTGCTGAACGCGCTGCTCGCGGCCGGGTTGCTCGCCGCGGCGCTCGGCCCGTCCCCGCTGCTGGTCGTCGTGGGGGTGCTGCTGGCGGGCGCCGCGGTCACCGGCATCCGCACCATCGTCAACGAGCTGGCCGCGACGAGCGCGCCGTCGAACCGGGGCGGGGCGGCGTCGCTGGCGCTGGCGGCGCAGTTCTTCGGTGGTGCGCTGGCACCGGTGCTGTGGGTACCGCTGTACCACCTGGACGCGCGGTGGGGTTTCGCCGCGGCCTCCACCGCGCCGCTGGCCGCCCTGGTCGTCCTGCTGGCGGCGAGGTCCCTGCGCCGTGCGCCCGGCTCGCCGACGTGAAGCGGCCCCCCCCCCCCCCCGGGGGGGGGGGCCGGGGGCGGGGCCCCCCCCGGCGGGGGGGGGGCCCCCGGGGGCCCCCGGGGCCCCCCCCCGGGG
>NZ_JAIUKC010000127.1:0-20284 GCF_020177435.1 Saccharopolyspora sp. 7B
CGCGCCGCGGCCCCCGGGGGGGGGGGGGGCGGGCGCCGCGCCCCCCCCCCGCGCCCCCCCCCCCCCCCCCGCCCCGCCCCCCCCCCCCCCGGGGGGGGGGGGGCCCCTCGGCCGGTCAGCCCGCGGCGCGGGGTTCGCCGAAGCGGGACGCCGGTGCCAACCCGAGGTTGTCCCGCAACGTCGTGCCGGTGTACTCGGTGCGGAACACCCCGCGGTCCTGCAGCAGCGGGACGACCCGGTCCACCACCTCGTCGAGGCCGGACGGGCTGACGTGCGATCCGAGGATGAACCCGTCCACGGCCTCCTCCCGCACGTAGCGGTCGATCTCGGCGGCCACCGAGGCCGGGGTGCCGACGAAGACGTTGCGGTCGAACACCTTCGTCACCACCTGGCGCAGCGTGAGGCCTTCCCGGCGGCCCAGTTCCCGCCAGGCTTCGGCGGTGGCGTGCGCGTCCTGGGTCAGCGGCGCTCGACCCTTGATCCATTTGGGGGCGTCCGGCGTGGGTTCCAGGTCCGGCACCGGGCCGTCCGGGTCCACATCGGACAGATCCCGGTTCCACACCATCTCGGCCAGCACGATCGACGTGAACGGATCCACCTGGCGGCTGCGGATGTCGGCGTGCCGGTCGCGGGCGTCGGCCTCGGTGTCGCCGAGGATGATCGCCGCCGACGGCAGGATCTTCACCTCGTCCGGGTCCCGGCCCGCCTTGCGCACCCGCGCCTTCACGTCGGTGTAGAACGCGCGCGCCTCGTCGAACCGCTGGTACCGGGAGAAGATCGCGTCCGAGTTCGCCGCCGCGAAATCCCGCCCCGCCGGGGACTCCCCGGCCTGCAGCACCACCGGGTGTCCCTGCGGGGAACGCGGCGTGGAGAACCGCCCGGCGATGTCGAACTGCTCGCCGCGGAACGAGAAGTCGCCGACGTGCTCGTCGCGCAGGAACCGGCCGCTGTCCTGGTCGGCCACCACCGCGTCCGAGCCCCACGAGTCCCACAACCGCCGCGTCGCCGCCAGCGTCTCGCCGGCCCGCTCGTAGCGCTGCGAGGGGTGCAGGAACCCGCCGCGCCGGAAGTTCTCCCCGGTGGGCGCGTCGGAGCTGGTCACCACGTTCCACGCCGCCCGCCCGCCGGAGAGCAGGTCGAGGGTGGCGAACTTGCGGGCCAGCTCGTACGGCTCGTTGAACGTCGAGTTGATCGTCCCGGCCAGCCCCACGTGCTCGGTGATCGCCGCCAGCGAGGCCAGCACGGTGAACGTGTCCGGCCGCCCCACCACGTCCTGGTCGAAGATCGCCTCGCCGCGAGTGCGCAGCCGCAGTCCCTCGGCCAGGAACAGCAGGTCCAGCTTGCCGCGCTCGGCGGTGCGCGCCCAGTGCTCGAAGGACGCGAAGTCGATGTGGCTGCCCGAGGCCGGGTCGCTCCACACGGTGTCGTGGTTGACGCCGGGGAAGTAGGCGCCGAGGATCACCTGCTTGGCCGCGCTCATCGGGCCACCTCCGGGGTGCTCGCGTACCTGCTGGCCGGTCGGGCCAAGCCGAAGCGCTCGCGCAGGCTGACCGAGTCGTACTCGCCGCGGAACACCCCGCGCCGCTGGAGTTCGGGCACCAGCTCGTCGGCCAGCGCGTCCAGGTCGGTGGGCAGCACCGCGGGCCGCAGCCGGAACCCGTCGAGCTCCGGCGACGCCGCCCGCCACTCCAGCAGCACGTCGGCCAGCTCGCCGGGGGAGCCGGTGACGATCGCCGCGTCGGAGCGCAGCGGGGCACCGGCGAGCCCGTCGAGCCGCCCCACCCGTTCCCGGGCGGCGGCGGGGTCCGCGTCCACCGCGACCACCAGCTCGGCGAGGACGCGCAGCGGGGCGCCGGTGCGGCCCACGGCCTGCTCGGCGGCCCGCACCTCGGCGACGATCCGCGGCACGTCGCTCGCCCGCTGCGGCGTCACGAGGACCACGTCCGCCGAGCGCGCCGCCAGCTCGTAGGCGGTCCGGCCGTGCGCCAGCACCACCACCAGCGGCTGGCCCTGCGGCGGGCGCGGCACGATCCCCGGCCCGCGCACCGAGAAGAACCGGCCGGTGAAGTCGACGTGGTGCAGCTTGTCCCGGTCCAGGAACCGGCCGGTGGCGGCGTCGCGGATCTCGGTGCCGTCCTCCCAGCTGTCCCACAACCGGCGGACCACTTCGACGGCGTCCCCGGCCTCCTCGAACAGGTCGGCCACCGCGGCGTCGACCTCCGGGGTGCCGAGGGCGTCGCGGCGGATCTCCGGCAGGGCGCGGCGACCGAAGTGGGCGGCCTCGTCGGAGCGCACCGAGGTCTGCACCCGCCACCCGGCGCGGCCGAGGCTGTCGTGGTCGAGCGTGGCGAGCGCCGAGGCGAGGTGGAACGGCTCGGTGTGCGTCGTGGTGATCGTCGGAACCAGGCCGATGCGGCTGGTCAGCGGTGCCACGAACGCCGCGATCAGCTCCGCGTCGAGCCGCCCGCGCACCCGGTCGGTGCGGCGGTCGGTGGTGCTGAGGTGGTCGTCGGACTGCAGGCCCAGCGCGTCTTCGATCGTGGCGAAGTCGAACAGGCCCCGTTCGGCGGCCCGGACCAGCGCGGTCCAGTAGCCGGGGGTGAACAGCGCTTGCGGCGTGGCCTGCGGGTCGCGCCACGCGGTGGGATGCCACCCGGCGCCGTCGAGCGCGACGGCCAGGTGCAGCGGGTGCTCGGGATGTGCGGACATGCGGGGACGGACCTCCTGCGGAGGGAACGGCGCGGACGGGACGCGAGCGGCGTGTTCAGCGACAGGCCGCGCTGGCGACGCGCAGCAGGTCCACGTGCCGTCGGCGGGCGCCCCGGAAGCCGGGGCCGCGCACGGTGTCCCGCATCGGTTCCTCCCTCGCCGGGCGGTGGCGAGCCGGGCGGAGCCGGGATTCTCGCTGACCGCACCGAGAACTCTACGTTCGCCGCGCCCCGTCGCGCCAAGATCGCACCGGGGTGGCCACGATGCGGGACACCGCAGGTGGTGGGTCCCGCTGCGGCGTCAGAGTTCGGCGAACCGCGGCACCAGGTGCTCGGCGACGACCTCCGCCTCCGCGGCCAGCGGCCACCCTGCGAGGATCAGGTCGGTGAGCCCGGTGCGTTCCCGCACGTCCGAGACGACCCCCGCGATCCGGTCCGGGGTCCCGACGAAGTACACCGCCGACGAACCGGTCGCGAAGATGTCCAGCGGCGACCAGGCGGTGATGCCCGCGTACAACCCGTCCCCGATGACCAGGTCCGCCGGTTCCGGGATCCGCCCCGCCAGCAGCGAATCCACCCAGCCCTGCCGCTGCGCGTCGCGGGCGGTGAACGTGGCGAGGTCCTGCCTGCCGTGGGTGCGCCTGCGCACGGCCCCGTCCAGCACCTCGGTGATCCGCTCGACGCCGGTCTCCTCGAACAGGGAGCGGAACCGCTCCAGCGCCTCCGCCCCGGTGCGGCGGGTGATGACGCCGGCCAGCGCCCCGAATCCGGTCAGGTCGCGGCGCTGCGCGGCGGCGGAGGCGCGGGCCGCGTCGAACTTCTCCCGCAGGAAACCGGGATCGCGCATCATCGTCAGGTACGTGTCGAGCACGTGCCCCGAGTTCTCCAGCCCCGCGGCCGAATCACCCGCGCCCCAGATCGGCACCCCGTCCGGCCGGGTGGGTTCCAGGCGCAGCGGCGTGTTCGGGAAGTTCGAGTCGGCACCTTCGGCGTAGAGCTCCCGGAACCGCTTCCAGTAGTCCCGGCCGAGCTCGTAGCGTTCGTCGTGCTCGGTGTCCATGTCGTAGCGGGCGAGGATGTTGTCCCGCCCGTTCACCGCGTTGATCAGCAACCGGCCACCGCTGAACGCGTCGAAGGCGAGCGCCTTCTCGGCCAGCAGCCGCGCCGGGATCATCCGGGCGTAGACGGCGACGAGGAACTTCATCCGCCGGGTCTGCGCGGCGGCGAAACCGGCCGAGACGAACGGGTCGTTCGGCCAGGTCGCCACCAGCGCCCCGTGGAACCCGCCGCGGTCGATGGTGCGAGCCAGTTCCGCGTAGCGGTCCGCGTCGAACGGGTGCAGCCCGCCCGGGCTCCACGGGTACCGCCCGTCGGCGGGGGTGAGGTACCACAGCGTCCGGATGCCCACGGTCATCGCCGCCCGGTCGGCGCGAGGTCGATGCGCGCACCGGCGCGCAGGTCCGCGGGTTCCACCGCGGCGAGCGCGTCGAGGAACGCGGGCACGAACGTGCCCGGTCCGCCGCTGCGCGGTTCGGCGCGTTCGGCGGCGACCGCGAAGTGCGCGTGCGCGGCGACCAGCGCGGTGAGCGGGTCGGGGGCCACGGCGAGGTAGGCGGCGCTGAGAGCGCCGAGGGAGCATCCGGTGGCGGTGACCTTCGGCAGCAGCGCGCTGCCGCCGTGCACCCGGACGGTGGTGATCTCGCCGGTCGCGGTGCGCCCGGTGATGTGGTCGACGGGCCCGGAGGCCGACACCACGTCGGTGCTCGCCAGCAGCGCACGCGCGGCGGGCACCGACTCGGCCGCGTCGGAGGCGCTGTCCACCCCGCGCCCGGAAGCGGCCGTCCCGGCCAGCGCGGTGATCTCGGAGGCGTTGCCGCGGATCGCGGTCGGGTGGTGGGCCAGCAGGCCGCCCGCGAGCTCGGTGCGCCACGGGAGCCCGCCGACGCCCACCGGGTCCAGCACCCACGGGTGTCCGGCGGCGCGCGCGGACTCGGCGGCGGCGGTGAACGCGGCGGCCTGCTCGTCGTGCGGGGTGCCCAGGTTGATCAGGACCGCGTCGGCGACCCGGGCGAACCCGCCCGCCTCGTGCGGGTTGTCGATGACGGCGTTGGTGGCGCCCGCGGCGAGCAGCACGTTGGTGAGCAGGTTCGCCGACACCAGGTTCGTCAGCGACTGCACCAGCGGGGTGCGTTCGCGCAGCAGCGCCAAGGTGTCGGCGGCCGCGGTGGCGTCCGGGAAGGGGTGGGTCATGGGTTCGGTCCTCGTCGAGGTGGTGGCTGGGTGCGGGGCGGTGGCCGGGTGCGGGCGGTGGCCCGGACATCGCCGCGCGGGCGCGCTCACGTGCCGGACCTCGTCACCGGCAGCGACGGGTCGGCCGTCCACTCCTCCAGCGACCCGTCGTAGACCCGCACCGAGTCGTACCCGCCGAGGGTCAACGCCAGCGCGCTCAGGCACGCGGAGACGCCGCCGCCGCAGTACACGACGATCGGCTCGGCGGCGCCGGCGAGCGCGGGACCCAGTCGTTCGGCCAGCCGCGCGGGGGCGGCGACGGTGCCGTCGGCGTCGAGGAACCCGGCCGCGGGCAGGTTCCGGCTGTTCGGGATGTGCCCGCGACGGCGGTAGCGGGTGGGGACGGTGCCCGCGAAGTGCTCGGGGGACAGTGCGCAGAGCAACGTGCCCGGCCGCGCGCCGGTGCTGATGGCCAGCACCTCGTCCCGGTCGGCCCACGCTTCCGGTACCGGCTCCGCGGGGGGTTCCGCGGGGGCGGCCGCGTGCTCGCGCACCAGCTCGCCCCGCTCGACGGGCGCGCCGGGAAGCCGCAGCCAGGCCGGCAGTCCGCCGTCGAGGACCCGGGCGCGCACCCCGGCGCCGCGCAGCATCCACCAGGCGCGGGCCGCCCACTGCATCCGCCCGTCGTCGTGCAGCACCACCGACGTGCCGGGGCCGACGCCGCACCGCGCGAGTTCCGCCCGGACCTCCGCCGGGCTCGTCCGTCCGAAGTGGAATCCGGCGGCCGGGTCGGCGAACCGGGTGCGCAGGTCGAGGTGCGCGGAACCCGGGATGCGAGCCCATTCCCAGCCCGCCCGGCCGGACTCGGCGCGGTAGTCGCCGTCGTGGCGCGGGCTCGCCATCGCGACGGTCACGTCGGCGACGAACAGCTCATCGGGGCGCGCGGCGAGCTCCGCGGCGAGCTGCTGCGCCCCGACCAGCACTTCCCCGCGGTCCGGCACGAGATCCCTCTTTCCGTCGACGTACGTATACGCGAGCATACACACGGGTGGCATAGGCTGAGCGGGATCGGATGGACGTGCGGGACGAAGGAAGTCGAATGGCCGCGAGCGCGAACCGGAAGAAGCCGGACGGGACCGAGGAGGGTTTCGACCAGGCGGCGCGGCAGTACTGGCGGCTCCGGCAGGACGTGCTCGACGGCGCGTTCCCCGCCGGTGCGGTGCTGATGGAGACCGCGCTCAGCGCGGAGTACGGCGCCTCCCGCACCCCGATCCGCGAAGCGCTCGCGCTGCTCGAACACGACGGCCTGCTGGAACGCGCGGTACGCGGCTACCGAGTTCGGGCCGGGCGCCCGGAAGACGTGGTGGAGATCTACGAAGCGCGGCTCGCCCTCGAATCCGAGGCCGCCGCCACCGCCGCGCTGCGCCACACCGACCTGGACATCGCCCGCTTGGAACACCACCACCGGCAGTGCTGCGGCTCCGCCGCGGACGACGAGGTGCGCGCCGGGAACTTCCGGTTCCACGAGGCGTTGTGGGAGGCCGGGCACAACGCCACCATCACCGGGCTGCTGGTCAAGCTCACCGCCCAGCTGCGGATCTACGACAGCGGGCCGCCGCGCGCCTACGGCGACTTCGACACGCTCAACACCGAGCACGAGCGGATCCTGCGCGCGCTGCGCGACCGGTCTCCGGACGACGCCCGCGCCGCGATGCGGGCGCACCTGCAGCGCAGCCTGGAGCAGCGCATCCGCCTCACCCTGGAGGGCTGAACGCGGAACGGCCCGCGGTGCGTGGTGCGCCGCGGGCCGTTCCGGTGCGCGGCGGTGTCCCGCCGCGGCCGATCAGTCGGTGGTCTCCTGCTCGTCGGTGTCGACGGCGGAGTTCGCCAGGTGCCGCTCACCGGAGCGCGCGCCCCAGAAGTAGATCAGCAGCGCGACGACGGCGACCAGCGCGCTGTCCAGCGGTGCCGGGATCAGCTCGGTACCGCCGAAACCGCCCAGCGCCGAGATCGCGAACAGCACCACCAGGTACGTGACCAGCCACGCGCTCTGCCGCAGCTGCGCGAAGAACACCCCGCGGTACTTGGTGATCAGCGCGAACAGCGGCACCGCGAGCACCGCCAGCGGCAGCACCACGCTCAGCTTCTCCCACTGCGACCAGTAGATGATCTCGGCGGAGACCACGAAGCTCAGCGGCGTGATCCAGCGCATCCCCGGCACCCAGCCGGACACCGCGTCCGGGCGGGCCCGGCGGAACGCGGCCGCCGACACCGCGGCCACCGAGTAGTTCAGCAGGAACAGGTTGCCCGCCACGCCGATGATGTCCTGCCAGCCGTCGAACGGGGCGAGCAGGATCAGCGCCAGCGTGAAGTTGACCAGCAGCGCCGCGCGCGGCACCCCGGACCCGGCGTGCACCTCGGTGACCCGCTTCGGCAGCACGCCGTTGCGCGCCATCGCGTAGGTGACGCGGCTGTTGCCCGCGATGCCCACCAGCAGCGCCCCGCCGGGGGAGATCACGGCATCGGCGTAGAGCAGCGCGGCCAGCCAGCCCAGGTTCAGCAGCAGCGCGAGCTCGCCGAACGGGGAGCTGAAGTCGATGCCGTGCCAGCCGCCGGCGAGCGCGCTCTCCGGCACCGCGTACAGGAACGCCACCTGCAGGCCCAGGTACAGCAGCACCGCCAGGCCGATCGCGGTGAGCACCGCGCGCGGGATGTCCCGGCGCGGGTCGCGGGCCTCGGCGGCCAGGTCGATCGTCGGTGCGAAACCGTTGATGGTGTAGATGATCCCGGCCGTGGCGACCGCGCTCAGCGCCGCCGTCCAGCCGTACGGCGCGAACCCGCCGCCCGCGGCGACCGGATCGCCGCCCTGGGAGAACCCGGAGGCCAGCAGCGCGGCCAGCGTGATCACCGGAACGCCGAACTTGATGGCGGTGAGCACGAAGTTGACCCGCGCGAACAACCGGACGCCGAACCAGTTCAGCAGCATCACCAGCGCCAGCAGCCCGGCGGAGAGCACCAGACCGGGGGCGGTCAGCGCGCCGTCCTCGTAGAGCCACGGCAGGTAGTGGCTGGCGTACTGGGTGATCGCGGAGGCTTCGGCTGCGGTGGCGCTGCTGGTGGCCAGCAGCACCGACCAGCCGACGATCCCGGCGGTCAGCGGCCCGTTGGACAGGAACGGCCACCGCACGATGCCGCCCGCCACCGGCCGGCTCGCGCCGAGTTCGATGAGCACCAGCGCGATGAGGGTGAAGGCCGCGCCGCCGACCAGCCAGGACAGCAGCGAGGCGGGACCGGCCGCCTGGGCGGCGTACTGGGCGCCGAACAACCAGCCGGAGCCCATGATGCCGCTGAACCCGATCGCGGTCAGGCTCCAGAAGCCGAGTTCCTTGCGCAGGCGGGGAGTGTTCGCCGAACCGTCCGATGTGGACGTGGTGTCGGCGGGTGGTGCTGGGCTGTTCATGGTGTTTCTCGGCTTCCCGGGGGTCAGCGGTGGACGCGCGCGGGCACCCGGAGGGCGGGGCGCGTCACGGGGAATCGGTCCGCGGCGGCGATGCCCGCGGGCGAGCACTTCCTGATCGAGTGCGTGATCGTTTGTACCCGAGCGGGCGGAGAGCCGCAAAAACCGCTCGGCGCCCCGAAATCGGCGCGCGGAACGCGCTGGCCGCGGTGGTCCAGCGCGTACCACATCGTGGGAAGGGATGATCCGGGCGCGGGAGGCCCGGCGTCCGGAACCCGGGCGAACCGGGCGGATCAGGCCGCGGTGGCGGCCGGGGCCGCGGGGTGGATCGTCACCCGCAGGTCGCTCCGGTGGATCTCCAGGACCTGGCGGTAGGGCAGCAACGACCACTCCGCTTCCGCGGTCGGCAGCCCACTGGAGCCGACCACGACCCGGTCCGCGGTCGCGTGGTAGCGCAGCCGGAAGAAGTCCGGGCCGCGGCGCTTGCTCACCTCCGACCGCGGGTCCTCCTCGGAGTACGCGTACAGCGCTTCCTCGGTCAGCAGCAGGCAGTTCAGGCTCGCGAATTCGGTGGCACGAGCCCGGATCCGCGCGGCCGCCAGCGAGATCGCCGTCGCCGGGTCGTGCTCGCGCAGCAGCGCGCGCAGCAGCAGGAAGTAGCGCTCCGAATCGGTGTTGCCCGCCGCGGTGGCCAGCAGCTCCGCCGGGATCACCGCGTCCAGCGCGTCCCTCGGGGCGAAGAAACCGTTGTGCGCGAAGGCGATTCCCGGCCCGACGAACGGGTGCGTGTTCTGCGGCGCCACCGGGGAGCCCGAGCTGGCGAGCCGGATGTGCAGCAGTCCCGAATCCAGTTCGGTGCGCGTCGCCGCCGCGAACCGGGCCGAGTCGTGGGCGGCCGCGACGTCGCGCACCACCGCCGCCTCGTCGCCCGCCCAGGACGCGATTCCCCAGCCGTCCGCGTGTTCCCGCGACAAGGCCAGGAATTCAGGGATTTCCTCCGCCAGCAGGTCGCCGAGCGCCGCGGGCTCGCGGGCGACGACACCGAGCAAACGGCACATGGCTACTCCCTGGGGGCGGAACGGGCGGGGGTGGGCGTCGGGAAATCCCTCACCGGGAATCCCGTCTCCTGGGAGTGAAACTACGCCATTCGCCGATCACCGGTCGCCGTGCGGTGCGCCGCACGGCCCGGCGTGAGCGTGGTCACGCCACCGACCGCGCATCGGAGGCGCCCAGGCGTGGCCGCCCGGCGCTCCCGGTGGGGTGCCACCCGCCTGCCGCCGCTGGGCACGCCCGGTCCTGCGGTGCGCCGCGCGGCGGGTTTCGGCGCACCGACGGCGCGAATCCGGTGCGGGGCGGTGGAAATCTCGCCGCGGGGGCGTTCCGATCATCGGTTGTGGCGACATCGCCGCAGGTGACAGCCTCGTGTTCGTTCCGAAGGGGAGTAGCCCGCAAGCCCGCCGTCGACATGCTGAGAACCCCGCGTTCTCCGGCGGCGGCGCCCGGTCCAGGCCGGGTGGGCGAGACCTTCGGCCAGCCGTCGCACCGCTTGGCCGAGACCCCCTGGACGTCACGGCGAGGCGCCACCGCCCAGGAAGGAACCCTCCCCGTGTTCGTCAAGCTGCTGCGCCCGATCGGGCTGTGCGTCGCGCTCACCGCGCCCGCGCTCGTCGTGCGCGCCACCGGAGCGGCTCCGGCGCCGCTGCTCGGGCTGCTGCTGTTCGGCATGGCCGTCGTCGCCGCCTCGTTCGTGCTCGCCTGGGCCGCCGAGGCCGCGCAGGTCGACATCTCCGGTGGCCTGGCGATCGCGATCCTCGCCGTGATCGCCGTGCTTCCCGAGTACGCCGTCGACCTGTATTTCGCCTACACCGCCGGGTCGAACCCCGAGTACGTCGCCTACGCGGCCGCGAACATGACCGGCTCGAACCGGTTGCTGCTCGGTCTCGGCTGGTCCTCGGTGGTGCTGATCGGGCTCGCCGTCGCGAAGAGGCGGACCGGCGCCACGGTGCGCGAGCTGACCCTGGACTCGCCGTACCGGGTGGAACTCGGGTTCCTGGCCATCGCCTCGGTCGTCGCGTTCGTCGTGCCCGCCACCGGGCAGATCTCGCTGCTGCTGGGCTTCGCGCTGCTCGGGTTCTTCGCGTTCTACCTGTGGAAGGTCTCCCGCGCGGAAGCCGAGGAGCCGGACCTGGTCGGCCCGGCCGCCACTATCGGGCGGCTGCCGAAGCGGCCGCGCCGCACGCTGGTGGTGCTGCTGTTCGTCTTCGCCGCCGCGGTCATCCTCGCCTGCGCGGAACCGTTCGCGCACAACCTGATCGCCGCGGGCACGGAGCTCGGCATCGACCGGTTCCTGCTGGTGCAGTGGCTGGCGCCGCTGGCCTCGGAGGCGCCGGAGTTCATCGTGGCGATCCTGTTCGCGGTCCGCGGCAAGGGCGACGACGCGATCGGCACCCTCATCTCCAGCAAGGTGAACCAGTGGACGCTGCTCGTCGGCAGCCTCCCGTTGGCCTACCTCGCCGGTGGCGGGGGAACGGCGCTGCACCTGGACGCCCGGCAGGTCGAGGAGTTCCTGCTCACCGCCACCCAGACGCTGCTGGGCGTGGCCGCGCTGCTGGCGCTGCGGTTCCCCCGCTGGGCCGCGTGGACGCTGCTGGGACTGTTCGCCGCCCAGTTCGCGCTGCCCGGTCAGACGGCGCGCTACGTGTTGTGCGCGGTGTACGCGGTGCTCGCCATCGCCGCGCTGATCCGCAACCGGCACCACGTCCTGCCGACCCTCGCGGCCCCGTTCCGGCGCAGCACAGATGACGAGGAAACCCCGCAGCCCATCACCACCGCCACCTGACGGACGGAGCGGCCCGCCCGCCCCCGAGGCCGAACGGGCGGCTCCGAACCGCAGTCGTCGAAACCAGGCCGCAGGTCCTGCAGTGTCTTGTCAGCGGCGCAGCCGCTGAGCAGCGACCACCAGAGCAAGGTGACCAGCCGCGGGTTCTCAGCGGTTCCCTCGCGAGGACAGCGTTTTCTCCTGTGGCGGAGCCACCGGTGAAAACGATCCCGCAGCGAGGAAACCGCTGAGGTTCCGCCACCCGAGTCCTACGAAACGGGATCAACTCACCCCGGCACGCAGAGTCTCCGCGATGCGGGCCGCCGAGGTGCCGATCCCGGTCGGACCGCCCAGCACCGCGGTCGCCACGACCGGCGCCGCGGCGGGCTGCCTGCGCAGCGCCGACTCCTGGTAGCGGTAGCAGCCGTCGTGCCACACCAGGATTCCGGACAGCCAGTTCCGCAGCTCCTCCACGTAGCCGAGCAGCACTTCGCGGGCCGCGTCGTCCAGGTCGAACTGCTCGAACAGCGCGGGCAGCTCCTCGGCCACGACGTGCTGGAACTGGCTCATCCGCGCGTTCATCAGGTCGACCACGACCCGCACCGCGCGGTCCTTGTCGCAGTCCAGGAAGTTCTGCACCACCAGGATGCAGTTGTGCAGCTCGCCCTCGTACTCGATCTCCTTCTGGTACGAGAACACATCGTTGAGCAGGCACGCGTAGTCCGCCGCCGCGTTCTCGATGGACCGCAGCGTCCGCGTCCGGTAGATCTCCGGCGGCACCACGTTCCCGTGCGAGAGCCGGCACAGGCTCATCGTCAGGTCCGAGCCGAACGTGCGGCGCCGCATCTCGATGTAGTCCACCGGGTCGGGGATCCGGTTCTGCAGCTGGTTGCCCAGCTCCCACAGCCAGCTGTCGATCATCACCACGATGGTGCGGCGGAACGTGCGGCGCGCGTCGGTGCTCATCGGCGCGGTGGTGCGCCGCCACAGGTCGAGCAGCGACACCTCCAGCGCGTTCGCCGGTTCCGGCACCGGCTCGTCCTCGACCGGCATGAACAGCGGCAGCCGCTCGGTGCACGCCTTCGCCGAGGCGTAGTCGCCGGTCCGGCCGAACACCACCGGGTAGAAGTCGTCGCCGTAGGTGCCCCACGCCAGCCAGTCGGTGCTGAGCTCCAGCTGCTCGGCGCTGGCGTCCGGGTGGATGCCGGAGGCGCACAGGGCCAGGTCGAAGTCCCGGATCAGCTGCTCGGTCCACACCGAACCCTCCAGCAGGCCCATCCGGTGCGCCCACTCCACGGTGTGCTCGCGGGCGTGGTCCAGGTGCGGGCTGGACTTCGCGGTGAACGGCATGTCCATCGCCTGGCGGGGGACCGGGCCCACCGGCTGGTACGGCTGGTGCCGGAATGACCGGGCGCGCTGCGGTGCGGTGCGCAGCAGCGAGGTGGCGATGTGCGCGGCGGAGGTGCCGAGCCCCGTCGGCCCGGACAGCCCGTTCGCCGGGATCGGGTCGTCGCGGGTCTCGCCGTTCATGTAGCGGCTGGAGCGCAGGTGCCACTCGTGCCCGCCGGACTGCCAGTCCTGCAGGCCCTTCACGTAGGCGAACACCCCGGCGCGCGCGGCCGGATCGACCTGGTGCTCCTCGAACAGGGCGGGCACCTCGGTGAGCGCGGTGTGCTCGAACTGGTGCAGCCGCGAGGTCAGCAGGTCGTTCACCGCATCGGCGGCGTCCTGGGTGGAGCAGTCGAGGAACCGCTCGAACACGAGCACCCCGTTGGACAGCTCGCCCTCGTCGAGCACTTCCCGCTCGTAGGAGAACAGGTCGTTGCGCAGGTGCACCGCGTCGGAGAACGTGTCGCGCAGCACCTCCATCGGCCGGGTCGCGGCGATCTCCGCGGGCACCTCGGCGTTCACCGCGTGCTCCACCAGGTTCGCCGACCAGGGGGCGCCGCCGACCTTGCGCCGCATCTCGACGTACTCGATGGGGTTGGACAGCCGGCCGCGGTTGATGTTGTGCAGTTCCCACAGCGATTCGTCGAGCAGGTTGCGGGTGCTCTCCACGAACCGGCGCCGCCAATCCGCCGACCGGGCGGGCACGGTCCGGTTCCACAGGTCGGCCAGGCCGCCCTCGACCGGGTTGCGCGGGGTCTCGGTGATGGGACCTTCGATCGGCATGAACAGCGCGAGCCGGTCCAGGTGCTCCTGGGCGGCGGCCATGTCGTGGGTGCGTTTGTAGAGCTCCAGGAAGTGGTCGTCGAAGTAGAAGACCCACACGTACCAGTCGGTCACCAGGTCCAGCTCGGGTCCGGGCGCGTCGGGGTGGGTGTAGGCGCACAGCAGCGCGTAGTCGTGCGCGTCGAAGTCCTGCTCGTCCCAGATCGGGATGCCCTGCTGCGGGACGTCGATCATGTCCTGCTGGTAGGCCCATTCCTTGGTGTGGCGGCGGGCGCGCTCCAGGTGCGGGTTCAGCCTCGCCGGGTGAGCCACGTAGAACTCGGGCAGCTGGAACGGTTGCACGTGCGCACCTGTCCTTACTCCGCCGGGGCGGCGGTGGTCGGCTGGGGCCGTCGGATGCGCCGTCCGGCCCAGGGGAGTGGTCCCGGTGGAGCAGGCAACCAGGTTTCGATCAGCGGGCCAAGATCGCGCCGGTAGGTGCACTCGATCGAGAGGGAACGCCTCACCCGCCCGGCCCAAGGAACCGGCCCGGGATTCGTCGCGCACCGTCAGGTGCTTGGTCTGATCGGGTGGCGGTTCAGCGGTCGGCCTCCGGCGCGGGACCGGTCGGTGGTGCGGTGCACCTGGCCAGCCGGGCGGCGAGCTCGGCGAGGGTGTGGTCGTAGACCTCCCACAGGTCGAGGTGGACGTGGTGCCTGCTGCGCAGCTGCAGCTCCAGCTCGGCGATCTCGATCGGGTCGAGTTCGAGGTGGTCGCGGATCCGGTCCTCCGGGTGGCGGGCGGACGGGGCGAAGCAGAGGTCGCTCAGGATCGCCTGGGCGCGGGCCAGGTCTTCGCCGCTCATCGGGTCACCGGAGCCGCGGCCGTGCACAGCGGGATGCGCATCGTCTTCTCCTGGATCTCCGCGGGTGCGGGGGAGTGCGGGGGCGCCCGCGCGCCGTCGCGCCGGGGGCGGGAATGCGTTGCGGCGCGGGAAAAGCCGCGCGGCCGGACCGCGGTTCAGGTCCGTGGATCGGGACGACCGGCGCGCGCCGGCGATCGACCGCCGGAAGGCGCGGCCGAGCATGGCAGCGCCCTCCTGCGCCGGGCAAGGAAGATCCGCGACGGCTACCCGTTGGAGGGAGGTGCACCGCGCTCGCGGGGCGGCGTCGCCCACCCCGATCGACCGTCGGTGATCGCGAACAAGCCGGTGATCACTCGACGCGGGGACGCAGGAAAACGCTTTCGGTGGTCGTCACCGCAGGTCCCGCTCGTCCATGATGGATCGATCCCGACCCATCCCCTCCGCCGGGGCCGTCCCCGGCCGAGGAGGTCCGGGCCCCGCGGTCGATCGAGCGGATCTCCGCCGACCGCGAGCCGGCGCAACGACGCGCCCGCTGCCGGAACAACCGCGATCCCACCCCGGGACCGGGGTCACTGATCGCTCCTCGAACGCGCCGGCGCCGCGCCCCGGACTCCCTCCGGTCCGGCCGCTCCGGCGTCGGTGGGAGCAGCGGTGGAACAGCGAAGGAGTCGAGTCGATGCGTGCTCAAGAGCAACCGGAACTCCAGCGGATCCCCGGCCGAGGCGGTGTGGAACCCGGGCAGGGCTGGGGCGGCCTGCGGGCCGCGCTGGCGCACCCGGACCGGGACACGGCCGATGCGGCCTTCACCCGGCTCGCCCGCCAGCTGCTCGACCCGGCCGCCGTCGGGCCCGCCGACCTGATCGGGCCGATGGAGGTCCTCACCGGACCGCCGCACCCCAACCGGCCGCGGGTGGCGCTGCTGCTGGGGTTGCTCGCCGGGGAGGACGCGACCCGCTCCTACCTGCCCGGTCAGATCAGGGACGTGTTCACCGAACGTCTCGCCGCACCGCTGCGGCTGCTGGAACGCCCGGACACCGAGCAGTGCCTGCGCACCGCGGTCCTCTACCTGCTGGCGCACTTCCCGGCGCACCGGGACCGGATCCTGCCGGTGGTGGCGCGCGTCGCCGACGAGCACGAACTGGCGCGCGTCCGGCGCTGCCTGACCGTGCCGGACCTCGACGATCCCGCCTGCGCCGCCGGGATCGGGCGCGCGTGGCCGTCCCCGGAGTTCTGGGCGCGGCTCTCGCCGAGCCCCGGTCCCGCGCGGACCGGGACGGAACTCGCGGACCTGTGGGACGCGGAGACCGCGGCGCTGCTCGCGTACCAGGGCGCCCGCGCGGAACACCAGGTGCAGCAGGAGATCGGCTGGCCGGAGCTGCCCGATCCCCCCGAGTTCACCGGCACCGTCCGGCCCGGCGCGTACCGGCGCCTGCTGGAGCACGACTCGACGGCGGGACGCCACGCCGAACTGCTGCGCCCCGCATCCGCCACGGTGCCCGGCGCCAACTGGGGCGGGACCGTGTCGGTCCGCGACGAGGACGCCTACCTGCGGCGCAACCTGCGTCCCGCGCCGGGCCCGGTGCTCGACGTGGCGTGCGGCGCGGGCCGCTGGACCCGGGTCCTGGCCGAACAGGTCGGCCCGGAACGCGTCCTCGGCCTGGACTCGGCGGCGGCGGTGCTGGAGGTCGCCCGGTTCGCGGTCCCCGGCGTGCTGTTCACCGAGGGGGACGCGCGCGCGTTGCCGTTCCCCGACGGGTTCCTCGGCGCCGCGAACTGCTCCGACGCGCTGCACGTGCTGCCGGAACCGCGCCGGGTGATCGCCGAGGTCTCCCGCTGCCTGCACCCGGCGGGGACGTTCACCGCCACCACCTACCGGCGCGGCGCCCGCTCGTTCCAACGCCACTTCCAGCGCTGCCACGAACGGGTATTCGGCCTGCGCTCCTTCGAACCGGAAGAACTGGCGGTGGCCTTCGACGAAGCGGGCCTGGACGTGGTCGACTCCAGCGGCCCGGGCACCTTCCTCTTCCTCACCACCAGAAAACGAGCGTGATGGCTAGCTCCGGCAGGGCCGAGGCCGGACTCACCGCTCGGGTGGCGTTCCGGCCTCGGCGATGCCGAATCCGGCGAGCGCGGTCCCGGCGTCGTACAGCGTCCACTCGGGCAGGCGGACGGCGTCGGGCTCGGCATCGACCGGGTCGAGCAATGAACAGCGGCGGATCATCCGGTGCAGGTGGTGCCCGGCATCGGAGTCCGCCGTGCCACCGCTGTCGATCAGCACCGGGTGCTCCCGTCCGTCGTCGCGCCGCACGATGGCGTCGACCGCGTAGCCGTTCACCCTGCCGCCCAGCTCGATCCGCACGTCCGGGGCATCGGAGATCAGTTCGTACAGGCGCTGGGCGGTGTCCGTGGGCGATCCGTCCCGTCCGGTGCGGGCGGCATCGGTGAGCTCGGCGGCGCGGACCAGATCGCCACCGATTCCTCGCCCCCGCCAGAATTCCCTGCCGCCGACGACGATGAGGTGCGAGCGAGCTCGCGTGATCGCGACGTTCCACAGGTTCAGCTGCCGGTTCACCCAGTTGACCGCGCCACGGCGCATTTCCGGAGCGGCGACCAGGGACAGGACGATGACGTCGCGCTCGCCGCCTTGGAAGGTGTGCACCGTTCCGACGCGGACGCGTTCCTCGGCGCGCAGTTCGTCGGCGAGCAGGTCCTTCTGGGCTTTGAACGGCGTGGCCACGCCTATCGTGGCGTGCGCCGGGAGCCTTTCGAGGAGGTAGGCGACGCAGTTGCGCACCGTGGCGACTTCGGCGCGGTTGACCCACGAATCGCCCGAGCGAGGACGTTCCGACCGGCCAGGTGCATCCGCCCAATTCACTGCAGCTCGACCTGCGTCGGGACGTCCCCTGACATCGGTGAGCACGGTGAGTGCGCCGCCGTAGAAGAGTTCGTTGGACACCGCCGCGATGTCGGGGTGGCACCGGTAGTGCTCGTCCAGGAGGAGACTGCCGCTGTTGGCGCGCTCGGCCGCGTGGAACGCGGAGTGGCGCTGGTAGGCGAGCCGCCGCTGTTCGAGGAAGCCCGCGGTGACGCCGGTGCGGCGCCGGATGAGCGCTTCGCGTCTCGCTTCGATGGTGGTGATGTGTTCGAGCTGCATGACGTCACCGATGATCAGCGCGCGCTTCGCCCGGAACAGCAGCGGCAGGACCTGCGGGATGGAGCACTGGCTGGCCTCATCGATGATCACGAGGTCGAACATGCCCGGGCGAGGGGGGAATCGCCGGATGGACAGGCTCGTCGTCGCCCAGGCCCGAACGTGCCGGAGCGCGGTCAGCCGAGCCGACCAGGTGCGCGATTTCGTCGACAGATCTTGGACCGTGGCCCGGAGATCCGCTTTCCCCGCGTTGACCGCGGTGTCTGCGGCGACCTGCCAGACTCGTCGGGAAGCGGCTCGCAGTGCGGTTTCCGCCGCTTCCGCCGACGCGGCGAGCGATTCGTCGGAGGGCATGCCGAGCACTGCATCGCGGTGGCGGGACCACATGGTCTGAGCCGCGGCGAAGCCGGCGACATCGAGGCACGCCTTCGCCGGCTCCGAATCGACCTGGACGTCGAGCGCCCGCAGCAGACGAGCGCGTCGCCAGGCTCCGAAGAGTCGTGCGGCAGCGACCTTGCGGGCCCTGGCCTCCCACCGCGCCGATCGGGAACCGAGTCGCGCAGCGAGTCCCGCGATCGTGTGGCCGAGGGATCGCGCGTGCCGGCTCCGCTCGCGCCCCGCGGTGAGCATCCGCGCCTCCAGTCGCGCCTTGCGCGCGAGTTCTCGCTGCACGCCTGCACGGTCGTCGACCGACCGGCGGTGCTCCGCGAGAGCGGTGGCGAGGTTCCACTCCGGCCGCTGGTGTTTCGTCAGCCGCTGCAGCGCGTCGATCTCGTGCTGCAGGTAATCCTGCTCGCCGGTGCTCGACCCGGTGCGGACCACGCTGTCCGGCAGCAGCTCGTCGCAGCGCCGCCAGATCTCGTTCACGGCTTCGTTGTTGGTGGACACGACCAGCACGGACTGCTGGTGGGCGACCGCGGTCGCGACCGCGTTCGCGACGAGCTGGCTCTTGCCGGTGCCGGGCGGTCCGGTGGCCACGGTGAGCCGGTGCGAACTCGCCGACCGCAGCACAGCGAGCTGCGCCTCGTTCGCCGCGAGCGGCGTGACCGGATGTCCGGACGCCGTGGTGGGTTCCGCGCGACGCTCGGGCAGCAGCGCGGCCAGTGCGGTGTCCCGGATCCGGTCGGCGTGCGCGGCGATGTGGTCGAGGTCTTTGACCAGGCTGTTGCCGCCGTCATCGGAGCGGGAGACGCGGATGAGCACCGCTGCGTTGCGGGCTCCGTCGCCGGGCGACTTCGCGTCGATGGACTCCTCGAGGAAAGCCGGTTTGAGCTCCTGCACGCAATCCAAGCCGAACTCCGTCGCCAGGAGGTTGCGGGCATCGGTGGCCATCCGGTCCTGCTGGCCGGCGTGCCAGGTCGGTTGGTACGTCGCGATCAGCTCGGCCGCCTCCGTCTCGCCGAGCTGATCAACCGCCAAGCCAGGATGCGGGGTCACCGGTCCGTACGGGCGGAGCCGAGGCCGCTCACCGTCGCCTCCGCCGACGAGTTCGACCCGGCGCATCAGCAACGGCGCGAATCTGGGCGAATCCCAGACAGGCCGTTGCCGCGCGCGGTGGAGCATGACGGCCGGGTATCCGGCCCACAGCTCGTCGTTCGGCCCGGCCGCCGCGAGGAAGGGGCCCGCCGATTCGGGGACCTCGGTGGTGCCGTCCTCGTCCAGGTCGCCGGACAAGATGCGTTCAGATCCGGGCAGGCACGCGTAATCGCGGCCGTGTTCGGACACCGCCAGGTACGGCGTCTCCACCTTGTCATCCAGCACGCAGGACCGGTAGTAGTCGATCAACTCCTGCCAGCCGGGATCTCCCTTCGCCGTTCTCCCGACGGGATGAGCGGTGCCCGTCGGCGATTCCGCCGCTGCGGCTTGGCGTGCCGGTTTGAGCACGGGGGGTTCGCCCACGGGGGAGGAAGCGATGACGATCCGGTCGGTGACCCCGAACGAGGACTTCGTGGGGACCTGGCCGCGCTTCCCGCGGAGTCGTTCGCTGACGTGCTCGAATAACTCGTCGACCGATACGGTCCCGGAACCATCCTTGGCGACCTTGCCGGTGCGCAGGGCTTCCACCACCGCGCCGGTGAAGACCGAGGGTGCAGGGCCATCCGGCGTGTCCTCACCGGAGAACGACTCCTCCGCGGCTCCCGAGGAGCTGAGCACGTAGACGCCGCGGCTGTTCAGCGGTGCGTCCTGCCCGGATTTCGCCGCGCCTCGCGCCGGGTCGGCGGTGCGGAATCCGAGTGCGAATCCGCCGCTGCGGCAGGAGTCCAGCATCGCGACCTTGTGCGCCGCCCAGCACCGCTCCAATTCCCCGTTGACGAATCCGGCGGGCACCCCCGTGGTGGCGAGCCGGTCGTGCAGCGTGTCGGACGCGATGAAGTGGAATTCACCGGTGGTCTCCAGCGCCCGCACCCCGTGCCCGGAGAAGTAGAGGAAGGCGAGTTCGTCCTGCTCGCGTTCGTCGAGGAATTCGGCGATCTCGACGCGCATGTCGTCGGCGGTGCGATCGCTCGCGATCCGCACGGAGGCGAATCCGCCGATGCTGCGGTGTTCGAGCACCTGCTTGAGCTGCCAGACGTCCGCGCGGGTCGATGGCAGGGCCTCGAAGTGCCCGTCCTGGTAGTTCTCGGTGTGGATGAGGAGCGCGTGTCGGCGCAGCGTTCGGCCCGTCACCCCTCGTCTCCGAACGTGCGGAGGAATTCGCGCACGAGCTCTTGTTGAGCGGCACCCGGTTTGCCGGTGATCTCAAGCGTGGCGTCGCCCTTGGTGATGCGGACGACGCGACGGCGTTCTCGGCGGCACCACTCGGTGATCGCCGCGATGAGCACGGGTGCTGCCTGCTTCGAGGCGACGAGCGCGGTCACCGCCAGGACGAGATCGGTGAACGCGCCACCCTTGCTGCCGGGGGAGC
>NZ_JAIUKC010000128.1:0-33658 GCF_020177435.1 Saccharopolyspora sp. 7B
ACATCGGACAGGTCGTGCTGCCCGCCGAGCAGCCCCCGGCGCTGCCGGAGGTCGGGGTGGCGCAGCGCCCCGCGGACGAACTTGTAGCCCACGTTGCGCACCGTGCCGATCATCGAGTCGTACTCGGCGCCGAGCTTCGCCCGCAGCCGCCGCACGTGCACGTCGACCGTGCGGGTGCCGCCGAAGAAGTCGTAGCCCCACACCTCCTGCAGCAGCTGCGCGCGGGTGAACACCCGTCCCGCGTGCTGCGCCAGGTACTTGAGCAGCTCGAACTCCTTGTAGGTGAGCTCCAGCGCCCGCCCCTTCAGCCGCGCCGTGTAGGTGGCCTCCTCGATCACGAGGTCGCCGACCGACAGCGAACCGTCGGCAGTGGCGCTCTCCCCCGCCCGGCGGGTGGTGAGCAGCCGCATCCGGGCGTCCAACTCGGCGGGGCCGCTGGTCGGCAGCAGGATGTCGTCCACACCCCACTCGGCGCTAATGGTGACGAGCCCGCCCTCGTTGACGATCGCGATCACCGGGGCGTCCCCGGCGGCGAGGACGCGGCACAGGTCCCTGGCCCCGGCCAGGTCGGTGCGGGCGTCGACGAGCACCACGTCGTGCGTTCCGGCGGAGAGGATCGCTCCGGGGTCGGGGGGCAGGACGCGCACCCGGTGCGGCAGCAGCGCCAGTGCGGGCAGTGCGGCTTCACCGTTCAGATCGCTGGTCAGCAGCAGCAGTTCGGAACTCATGTGGGGGTGCCTCCCGTCCCAGGGCCATCACCGAAGCGGCGGCTCGCGGAGGCCGACCGGACGGCGCGACAGACCGGACGACCCGGCTTCGTTGCCTGTGGATGCCGAGCACAATACCCCTCATGAGCACGAAAACCCCAGGTGAACCGGACGGCATCACATTTGTGAAGGCAACGCGAACCCGTGTTGCGCCGATGTTTCGGCCGACGCCGATCACGCTCTCGACCTCGGACGGGGTGCGGCTGCGCGGGCAGTACCTGAGCGGCCCGGGCAGCGCCGGAGTGGCGTTCGCGGTCGGGCACGGCTTCACCAACCACGTCCGGAAACCGGCGGTGCGGGCGGTGCTGCGGCGGCTCGCCGAGCACGGGGCGGTGCTCGCCGTGGACTTCCGCGGGCACGGGCGCTCCGGCGGAGCAAGCTCGGTCGGCCCCGCCGAGGTCGCGGACATGTCGGCGGCGCTGGAACGGCTCCGCGAGCTCGGGCACCGGCGGGTGGTGAGCGTCGGGTTCTCGCTCGGCGGCGCGGTCGCGCTGCGCCAGGCCGCGCTGGCCGGACCGGCGGAGCGGCCGGACGCGATGATCTCGGTGAGCGGGCCCGCGCGCTGGTGGGTGCGGGACACCCCGGCGATGCGGCGGGTGCACTGGCTGCTGGAGCAGCCGCACGGCCGGTGGGCGGCACGGCTGCTGGGCGTGCGCCTCGGCGAGGAGTGGGCCGAGGTCCCGGCCTCGCCGATCGAACTGGCACCGCTGCTCGCGCCGACCCCGGCGCTGCTGGTGCACGGCACCGACGACCACTACTTCCCGGTGTCCGACGCGGAGGCCCTGCACGCGGCGGCCGGTGGCGAGCTGTGGCTGGAGCGGGGCATGCGGCACGCGGAGAGCGCGACCACCCCGGAGCTGGTGGACCGGATGGCGCGCTGGGCCCGCACCGCCGTCGAGCGGTGCGCCGAGCGCGGTTGAGCGGGCGTTCCGGGGGATGTTGTCCAGGACACCTGTCGGCGTCCGGTGCTCAGGTGCGAAGGTGAACCGCACCGGATCACCCCGACCACGCCATCCGCTCACGAGAGAAACGGACCGCCCGCGGTGAAGAAGCTCGTCGTCACGCTGCTCCTCGTCCTCGGCCTGCTGGTCGTCGCCGACTACGGCGCGGCGTCGATCGCCGAGTACCAGGTGTCGCAGCAGGTCCGCGAGCAGCTGGAGCTCGACGAGGACCCGTCGGTGCGGGTGCACGGCTTCCCGTTCCTCACCCAGGCCGTCGCCGGGGACTACCGGGACGTGGAGCTCGCGGCGAAGGCCGTCCGCGTCGGCCGGCTCAGCGAGCTCGGCGTCGAGGCGAACCTGCACCACGCGCGCGTCCCGCTGAGCGACGTCGTCGGGGGCACCGCGAACGAGATCCAGGTGGACGAGCTGGTCGGCCGGGTGAAGCTGAAGGCCTCCGACGTGGGGCGCTTCATCGGCATCACCGACCTGACGATCAACCCGGCGCCGAAGGACGCCCTCGACGAACCGGCGGACGACGCCAACGAGGGTTCCAGCGGCACCGCCGGGACGGGGACGAGCGATCGGAGCCGCGCGAAGGTGGCGCTGGACGGGTCGCTGGACATCGCGGGCAACGACGTGCGGGTGAAGGTGATCGCGGTGCTGTCGCTGCTCAACGGCCAGCTCACCATCGAACCGAAGAAGCTGGACATCGCCGACCAGGCGCTGTCGGACATCCCGCTCGGCGACGTCTTCGAGAAGTCGATCCTGCAGCAGTTCACCACCACCATCGACCCGGGCGTGCTGCCGTTCGAGGTGCGGCCCACCGCGGTGCGGGTGGAGCGCGGCGCGCTGGTCATGGAGGGCACCGCGGAGGACGTGACGATCGGCGCCGGCGGGGTGACCACGGGATGACCGGCTGGATCGTGCTACTGGTCGTGGTCGCCGCGACGCTCGCGTTCGGCGTCTGGTGGCGTTCCCGCGAAGGCCGGGTGCGGCCGGCGAGCGGGCGGCTCGGGGCGGCGGGCGCGGACCGCGGCGCGACCGCCACCGAGGACGATCGCGGCTCCGGGAAGACCGGCGAGCCCGCGGGCGTTGCACCCGACGTGTCCGACCACCTGCCCGAAGGCCTGCGCACCCGGCTCGGCGACCTCGGCGGAGCCGGGGTGACGCTGCTGCAGCTGTCCACCACGTTCTGCGCGCCGTGCAGGCACACCCGGATCCTGCTGGCCGACCTGGCGCAGCGCACCGAGGGGATGCGGCACGTCGAAGTGGACCTCACCGACCACCCCGAGTGGTCGACGCCGCTGCGGGTGCACCGCACGCCGACGACGCTGGCGCTGGACGCCGCCGGGCGGGAGCTGTTCCGGGTCGGCGGCGTGCCCCGCCGCGACGAGCTCACCGCCGCGCTGCGCCCGCACCTGCCATGATCGCCCGGATGCTGGGAAACCCGGTGGGCGCCGCGTCCGGCGATCTCCGCCACACCACCCGACACGTGCCCCGCACCGACGTTGAGCTGCGGGTTCTCGGCCGCGCGTCGATGCGGCAGACCGAGCGGTGCGTCTCACCCAGTGAACGTTCTTCCCGCCGATCGGTCGGGACGGGTAGCCTCCGAGCCGTGCGCGTACTGCTGACCCGACGGCGCGCGGTGGACTTCTGCCGCGTGGGCAGCAGCCTGTGTCCGGAGCGCTGACCGGGCGGTGAACGATGCGCGCGGCGCTCGCGGTGGAACCTTCCCCGCGCAGCAGCCCGCATCCCGCACCGCCGGCCGGGCCGGGCGATCAGCCGGTTCCCGAGCTCCGGTCCACCCTGTCGGTCCAGCCAACGGAGGATGCCCATGCCCGCCACCCTCGACCCGCGCGGAATCCGCTTCACCGCCGCCATCACCAGCGTGATCCTGGCCATCGGCCTGGTCACCGGGAGCTGGCGGGTGCTCGCGGTGCAGACGGTCCTGTTCGCGCTGTGCGCCTTCGTCGGCATGGGCCTGAACCCGTGGGGCGCGGTGTACCGCTCGGCGGTGGCGCCGCGGCTGCGCGCCATCCCGGAGTCGGAGCGGGAGTCGCCGGCGCCGGTGCGCTTCTCGCAGGGGGTCGGGTTCGCGTTCGCGGTGGTCGCCACCGCCGGATACGCCTTGGAGTGGACGACGCTCGGCATGGTCGCCAACGCGCTGGCCTTGGTCGCGGCGCTGTTGAACGCGGCGTTCGGCTACTGCCTGGGCTGCCAGCTGTACCTGGTGCTGCGCCGGTTCGGGCCGGTGAAGCAGGAGGCCCGCTGATGGGCCCGCAACACACGTGCAAGGAACGAGAACGAGAAGGAGTCGCTCGATGAGCCGTGCAGAGGTCCTGGTCTCCACCGATTGGGCCGAACAGAACCTGAACACCGACAAGGTCGTGTTCGCCGAGGTGGACGAGGACACGACCGCCTACGACGGCGGCCACATCCCGGGCGCCATCAAGCTGGACTGGCGCAACGACCTGCAGGATCACGTGCGCCGCGACTTCGTCAGCCGGGAGGGCTTCGAGAAGCTGCTCTCCGCCAAGGGCATCTCGAACGACGACACCGTGATCCTCTACGGCGGCAACAACAACTGGTTCGCCGCCTACGCCTACTGGTACTTCAAGCTCTACGGCCACTCGGACGTGAAGCTGCTCGACGGCGGGCGCAAGAAGTGGGAGCTCGACGGCCGCCAGCTGGTCAAGGACGAGCCGAACCGCGGCGCCACCAGCTACCAGGCGCAGGACCCCGACACCTCGATCCGCGCGTTCCGCGACGAGGTCGTCGACGCGATCGGCACCAAGAACCTGGTGGACGTGCGCTCCCCCGACGAGTTCGCGGGCAAGCTGGTCGCCCCCGCGCACCTGCCGCAGGAGTCGGCGCAGCGCGCCGGGCACATCCCGCAGGCGGTGAACGTCCCGTGGAGCAAGACCGCCAACGAGGACGGCACCTTCAAGTCCGACGACGACCTCAAGAAGATCTACGCCGAGGCCGGGCTGGACGACTCGAAGGACACCATCGCCTACTGCCGCATCGGCGAGCGCTCCTCGCACAGCTGGTTCGTGCTCCGCGAGCTGCTGGGGCACGCGAACGTGAAGAACTACGACGGTTCCTGGACCGAGTACGGCTCGCTGGTGGGCGTGCCGGTCGCGAACCCGAGCCAACAGGAGGCGTGACATGAGCCTGGACGGATGCGGTGCGCCGCAGCAGGGGGCGACGGCCGTCGCCGAGGACACCGATCAGGTCGTGGTGACCGGCAAGGTGCGCTCCGGCGCGGCTCCGGTCGGCGGGGCGTTCGTGCGACTGCTGGACGCGACCGGGGAGTTCACCGCCGAGGTCGTGTCCTCGGCGGAGGGCGACTTCCGGTTCTACGCGGCTCCCGGGTCGTGGACGGTGCGCGCGCTGCACCGCGACGGCAAGGGCCAGTCGGACGTGTCCGCGTCCGGTCCCGGCGTGCACCCGGTGGACATCGCGGTCGCCTGATCCCGACCGCTCCCGGAGGGCCGGTACCCCGCGCGGGTACCGGCCCTCCGGCGTTCGCGGGGGTCAGACCTTCGTGGAGCGCAGCAGCGCGAAGGCGCGCTCGTCCCGGTCGGGGGGGGGCGGCTCGGAGCCGTCCGCGCAGCCGACGGTGGTGAACTCGACGATCTCCCAGCCGGTGCGCGCGAACAGCCGCTTCAGCCCGGTCTCGGAGAAGATCCAGAAGTTGGTGGCGTCGTCGTTCGCCTCCGCCGGGTCCAGCAGGTACGCCACCGGCTGCTCCCGCAGCGGCGTGCCGTCCGGTGCCTGCCGCGCGACCCGGGTGGACAGGAAGCACAGCTCGGCCCGCTGGGCCAGCGCCTCCAGCACGTAGAACGGGTTCTTCAGGTGGTAGAGCAGCCCCAGGAAGAACACCGCCCCGTAGTGCTGCGCGGGCAGCGCGAACTGCGAGTCGAGGTCGATCTCGTGCACCCGCACCTCGGAGGACAGCTCCTCGACGAGCCGCCGCGCCCCGCGCAGTCCGTTGAAGTTCGTCGGCGGGTTGTCCACCACGTCCACCGAGCAGCCCAGCTCGTGCTCCAGGAAGAACCCGAAGTCGCCGTCGGCGGCACCGATGTCGGCGATCCGGCTGCCCGCGATCCGGTCGAACACCTGCCGCTGCGGGCCGGTGAGCAGCCGGTCCAGGTGGAAGATGTTCGCCATCGTGTCGTACGGGTACCAGTCGAACTCGGCGGGAGCGATCTTCTCCTTGCGCGCGAGCAGCTCCTCGCGGAAGGCCAGCGCGCGTTCGCGCAGCGTGTCGAAATCGGTCATGTCGGCCCGGTTCCCCCCAGTTCTGGCGGTCTGCTGCCTGCGAATCATGCCCGACGCCACACCCCACGTGGTGCGCGCGGTGGTTATCCTTTGCGCGTGGAACTCATACCTTTCCTGCACTACGGCCTCGTCACGCTGCTCGGCATCGCCACGGTGATGGTCCTGTGGTTCGCCGGGTACGTGCTGTACCGGCTGTACAACGACTGACCCGCGGCGGTTCGCGCGCGGGTGCCGCGGGTAATCTCCGAACGATGAGCACGACGTCCAACCAGCCGGAGCCCGGCAGCGGCGACGCGGCCGTGCAGGCCGCCGCGGAGCGCGCCGAGAAGACCCGGTCCCGCAACGTTCCGACCTTCGACGACCTGCCCGGCGTCGGTGACACCGCGAACCTGCGCGAGGGTCCCGACCTGAACAGCGCGTGCTTGATGCTGCTGCCGCTGGTCGGGGTGTGGCGCGGCGAGGGCGAGGCGTCGCACCCGTCGCTGGACGAGAGCTACCGGTTCCTGCAGCAGGTCACCTTCGCCCACGACGGGCGCCCGTTCCTCTACTACGAGAGCAGGGCGTGGCGGCTCGACGGCGAGGGCGGTTCCGTGGTGGAGCCCGCGTTCCGCGAGGTCGGCTTCTGGCGGCCGCAGCCGGACGACACGATCGAACTGCTGCTGGTGCACAGCTCCGGCGTCTCGGAGATGTTCTTCGGGCAACCGCGGGGCAAGACGACCTGGGAGCTGTCCACGGACGCGGTGATCCGCACCCCCACCGGCGAGGACGCGACGGCGGCGAGCCGGCTCTACGGCGTCGTCGACGGGTCGCTGGCCTACGTGGAGGAGCGCGCGACCTCGGAGCACGAGCTGCAGCCGCGGCTGTCGGCGAAGCTGGAGCGCATCGTCGGCTGACGTCCCCTCGATCTCGCACGTGCCCCGCGGTGCCGCACCGCGGGGCACGTCGCGCTTCAGTACAGCGATTCGTAGCGGCCGGTGAGCTCCCGGGTCAGCTCCGGATCGACCGCCAGCGGGACCCCGTCGAGCGCGTTCACCGGGGTGATGAGCCGGACGCTGGAGGTCATCCACACGCCGTCCGCGGTGCGCAGCTCCGCCTGGTCGAACGGTTCGACCCGCGTCTCCCAACCGGCCTTCTCGGCGGCGCGGAACAGCGCGCCCTGCGTGGTGCCGGGCAGGATCCCGGTGCTCGGCGGCGGGGTGCGCAGCGTCCGGCCGCGGGCGATGACGACCGCCGACGTGGGGCCTTCGAGCACCGAGCCGTCGGTGGCGGTGAAGATGACCTCGTCGGCGCCGCGGCGTTCCGCTTCGCGCAGCGCGGCCATGTTCGTCGCGTACGACAGCGTCTTCGCCGACAGCAGCAGCCACGGCGCCCGTTCCTTGAGGTCGGGCGCGATCCCGCGGTCGAGGGTGACCGCCGAGACGCCGTCCTGGCGCTTGCGCAGCGTGTCGGCGCCCACCGAGGACCCGGTGGCGAAGCCGGTGGGGGTGCCGTCGCCGCCGTCGACGCCGCGGCTGCACACGAGCTTGAGGGCCATCTCGCGCTCGGCGTCCCAGGGCCACGCGTCGATCACCGCTCGGGTGGCGCGCTCCCACACCTCGCGCGGCGGGGCGGGCAGGTCCAGCAGCGCGGCCGAGCGCTCCAGGCGGTCCAGGTGCGGGCCCAGCTCCCGCGGTTCCCGCGCCACCACCAAGATCGTTTCGAAGATTCCGTCGCCGCGGGTGACCGACAGGTCGTCGGCGCGCATCAGCGGCGCCTCCGGATCGGCCAAGGTCCCGTCCAGCAGTGCCAGTACACGCATACCCGCAGCCTAGGCGCCCTGCCGCGGGCCGGTGCCGCGCAGGGGTGGGCCCCGGCGGGCGGGCCCGGTCCCGCGATCAGCGGCGGCACCCGCCGTCCGCGCGAGGGGAGTTCGCGGACGGGCGCCGGGGGTGCGGGGCATACGATCGGAGGCGAGCCGCCGCCTTCGAGCACAGGAGCCAGCAGTGGGTGAGAAGGGATCGCTGCGCACCACACTGCACCGGCACGGCCTGCGGGTCACCCCGCAGCGCCAGCTGGTGCTCGACGCCGTGCGCGAACTGGGGCACGCGACCCCCGAGCAGGTGTGCCGCCAGGTGCGGGACACCGCGCACGCGGTGAACATCACGACGATCTACCGTGCCCTGGACGTGCTGGAGGAGATCGGGTTGGTGCGCCACACCCACCTCGGGCACGGCGCTCCCACGTACTCGGCGGACGAGCACGAGCACGTGCACCTGGTGTGCCACCGGTGCGGGGAGATCGACGAGGTGCCGTGCGACCTGCTCGACGACCTCGCGGAGCTGCTGCGGCGGCGGCGCGGGTTCGAGCTGGACGCCACGCACCTGGCGCTGTCGGGGACGTGCCGCGCGTGCCGCGGCCCCGAGGGCGCCGACCATCCGGAGCGCGCGGTCGAGGAGACACGATGAACTCACCCCTGCTGGAGCTGCCCGGAGCCGTGGCGGCTCCCGAGGAGGCCTCGCTGGACACCTCGCTCGACGTGGGGGTCGCGTGGCACTTCGGCGACCCGTTCGCCGAGCAGCGGTCGGCGACGCGTTCGGCGGTGGTGGTGGACCGCTCGCACCGCCGGATCATCGCGGTGCCCGGCGAGGAGCGGTTGAGCTGGCTGCACCTGGTGCTCTCGCAGCACCTCACCGAACTGCCGGAGGGCCGGGGGACCGAGGCGCTGGTGCTGGACAGCCAGGGGCGGGTCGACTGCCACCTGCTGCTCGCGCACCACGACGGCGTCGTCTACCTGGACACCGAGGCGGACGCGCAGGCGTCCAGCGCGCTGCCGTCGATGGGCGTGGACGGCAGGCAGCCGCTGCTGGAGTACCTGGAGGCCATGCGGTTCTGGTCGAAGGTCGAACCGCGCGACGCCTCCGACGAGTTCGCGCTGCTGAGCGTGCTGGGGCCGGACGCGGTGGACCTGCTCGGCAAGGCGGGCGTCACCGACGTGCCGACGAAGCCGTACGAGGTGGCCGGGCTCCCCGGTGGCGGGTTCGCGCGGGCGGTGCCGTTCCGCGGGCTGTACACGGTGGACCTGGTGGTGCCGCGCGAGTCGCTGGTGGACTGGTGGACCCGGTTGACCGATGCGGGGGTGCGCCCGGCGGGCACGATGGCCTACGAGTCGCTGCGCGTGGAGGCGCTGCGGCCGCGGGTCGGCGTGGACACCGACGAGCGGGCGATCCCGCACGAGCTGGGCTGGATCCACACGGCCGCGCACGTCGCGAAGGGCTGCTACCGGGGCCAGGAGACGGTGGCGAAGGTGCACAACGTGGGCAAGCCGCCGCGGCGGATGGTGCTGCTGCACCTGGACGGCTCGGTGGAGATCCGCCCGGAGACCGGTGATCCGGTGTGGCACGGCGAGCGCAAGGTGGGCCGGGTCGGTTCGGTGGTGCTGCACCACGAGCTGGGCCCGGTGGCGCTGGCGATGCTGAAGCGGACCGCGCCGGTGGACGTGGAGCTGGTGGCGGGCGATGCCGCGGAGGGCCGGGCGGTGGCCGCCGCGGTCGATCCGGACTCGGTTCCGCCGGACACCGGTGAGCCGCCGGGGCGGATCGCGGCGCAGGGTCTTCGCGGCCGCTGACCCGATGCCCCCGACCGGCGACCACACCGGGTGATGCTGATGGATTCGGTCACCCTGACAGGGGATATTTGACGGATCGGAACAACTGCGCGGCGCCGCCGGTGTGCCAAGATCACCCCATGACACGGTCGCCGGATCCGACGGGCGCGGTCCTCGCCGTCGCCCCGGCGCGCCCGGGCCGCGACGAGTCCGGTTCCGACGTCGTCGCCCGGTTCGCGCGCACCGCGGCGGACTGCGCCCGCGTCGGCGCCGCCGTGCTGGACCTGGCGCCGGTGCCGGGAGTTCCGCTGGCCGAGCCGGTCCGGGCCGTGCGCCGGGCCGGGTTGCTGGCCCGCGTCGCCGCGACTCCCGATGCCACGCCGGCCGAACTGCTGTCGTGCGGTGCGGACGCGCTGTGCGCGCCGCTGGACGCGCCGGCCGAGTTCCTCCGCGAGCTGCGGGCGGGCGTGGCGGAGCGCGGTGCGGCGCTGCACCTCCTGGCCCGCGGCGCGGCGGAGCTGGCGCTGCTGCGGGACGTCCCGGAGCCCGCGCACGTCGTGGTGGTCTTCACCGGTGACGGGCCCGGTGCGGTCGCCGCGTTCGCATCCGCAATGGATCAGGTCCCCGCGGGAACCGCCCGCACCGCCGCGGGCGTCGGACCCGCCGGGTTGCCCGTGCTGCTGACCGCGCTGGCCGGTGGTGCGCACGTCCGCATCGGACGCGGCGACACCCCGGACTACGCGCCGGGGACGCCGGCCCGGGACGACGCGCAACTGGTCGCCAGGGCCGCGGGCGTCGCGAAGATCGCGCAGCGGCCGCCGCTGGCGCCGGAGCGCGCCGCCGAACTGCTCGGGATCAAGACGTGATGCGGGAGTACTCGCAGGACATGCACACTGGACGCACCAGCCGCACCGGCCGTCGCGATGCCGCCAGGGCATCGGGTGCCGGTGGGCACGATCGACGGAGGATGGGCACGTGATCGAAGTCCGCCCCGGTGGGCGCCGCCGGATCGACCGGGTCCTGGACCCGGCCTACGCCGACGGGATCGAACAGCGCGAACTGGGCGAGGTCCGCGAACTGCGCGACGAGGCCGCTCAGGAGGAGACCGATCTGTCGTACCTGCGGCGGATGCTGCACGCGCGGATCGACATCGTGCGGGCCGAGCAGCGCAGGCGCACCGAGGACGGCTCCGCTTCGGTCGTGGAGCAGCTGGTGAACATCCTCTCCGACAACGCGGTCGGCCCGGCCACCGGTTCCGGCCGCTACCAGACCACCGAGCCGTCGCGGGCCGAAGCGCACCGCAGGCACGTGGAAGCGCTGGTGTCGGACGTGGACCTGTCGAACGTGACCTCGTTGACCGACGCCAAGCTGGACACCGCGCTGGCGGCCTACACCGGCGAGGAGGACTCGGTCTCGCAGCGGCGCCGCGAGGTGCAGGCCGTGGTGGACCGGTTCAACGGCGAGATCGCCCGCCGCTACCGCGAGGGCGCCGCCTCGGTGGACGACCTGCTGGCCGCGGAGCGGGACCGCCCGTGACCGCTCCCGCCCCGCTCGTCGAGCTGGTGCGCGGCGGGCTGCGCGAGGGGGTCCACTTCGGATCGGTGGTCCTGCTGGACGCCGACGGCTCGGTGCTGCGCTCCGCCGGTGACGTGCGGTCGCCGATGTTCCCGCGCTCCACGGTGAAGCCCGCGCAGGCGCTGGCGATGCTGCGCGCCGGGCTGGACCTGCCGGACGACGCGGATTTGGCGCTGGGCGCCTCCTCGCACGACGGGGAGCCCGGGCACGTGGAGCGGGCGCTGGCGCTGCTGCGCCGGCACGGCCTGGACGAGGACGCGCTGCGCTGCCCGCCGGACCTGCCGGGCCACGGACCGACCCGCGAGCACCGGCTGGCCGACGGCATCGGCCCGAGCAGGCTCGCGATGAACTGCTCCGGCAAGCACGCGGCGATGCTGGCGACCTGCGTGCAGCGGGGTTGGCCGGTGGAGAGCTACCTGGATCCGGCGCATCCGCTGCAGCGGGGCGTGCGGGAGGTGATCTCCGAGTTGTCCGGCGATCCGATCGACCTGACCACCGTGGACGGTTGCGGAGCGCCGCTGTTCGCGATCTCGTTGCTCGGGCTGGCCAGGGTGTTCCGCGGCGTGGTGACCGCGGGTGGTGACGCCGGCCGGGTGGCGGACGCGATGCGCGCGCACCCGTGGCTGGTGGCGGGCACGGACCGGGACGACACGGCGCTGATGACCGCGGTGCCGGGGCTGCTGTCGAAGATCGGCGCGGAGGGCGTGCTCGCGTTGGCGCTGCCGGACGGGCGCGCGGCCGCGGTGAAGATCAGCGATGGCGCCTCGCGGGCCCGCGGCCCGGTGGCGGTGGCGGTGCTGCGCGCCTTCGGCGTGCGGGTGGCCGGGGACGAGCTGGACCGCATCGCCGAGCAGCCGGTGCTGGGCGGCGGCGAGCAGGTCGGCGTGCTGCGGGTCATCGCGGGCGCCGTGGACTGAGCAGGAGTGCGGGTCCGCCCGGTACCTCGGAGGTGCCGGGCGTGCTCGTCGTGCGCGCGATCCGCACCGTAGACTCATATTCTGGACTCATTTTCCCACTTCTTGGGAGCAGTGATGGCTGACGTCTACACGCACGGGCACCACGAGAGCGTGCTGCGCTCGCACCGCTGGCGGACCGCGGAGAACTCCGCCGCCTACCTGCTCGCCGACCTGACCCCCGGCGCCGCGGTGCTCGACGTCGGCTGCGGACCAGGCACGATCACCCACGACTTCGCCGAGCGCGTCGCCCCCGGCCACGTCACCGGCGTGGACAACGCCGCCGAGATCGTCGAGCAGGCGAGCGCGGGCGCGCCCGCCAACACCGAGTTCCAGGTGGCCGACGTGTACGCGCTGCCGTTCGCCGACGGCTCCTTCGACGTGGTGCACGCGCACCAGGTGCTGCAACACCTCACCGACCCGGTCGCGGCGCTGCGCGAGATGCGGCGGGTCTGCCGGCCCGGCGGGATCGTCGCCGCCAGGGACGCCGACTACGCGGCGATGACCTGGTATCCGCAGCTGCCCGCGCTCACCGACTGGCTCGACCTGTACCACCGCGTGGCGCGCGGCAACGACGCCGAACCGGACGCCGGGCGGCGGCTGCTCGGGTGGGCGCGGGAAGCCGGGTTCGGCGAGGTCGACGCCACCGCCTCCGCCTGGTGCTTCGCCACCGCCGAGGAACGCACCTGGTGGGGCGGCCTGTGGGCGGACCGGGTGCGGAACTCGGCCTTCGCCACCCAGGCCGTCGAGCGCGGGCTGGCCACCGGCGCCGAACTGGAGCGGCTGAGCGCGGGCTGGCGCGAGTGGATCGACGCCGACGTGGCCTGGTTCGCCGTCCTCAACGGCGAGATCCGCTGCCACCGCTGAGGATCCCTCGCGGCGGGAGAGCGGCAGCGGTCAGTTGTAGCGCTCGCGGGCGGCGAACTCGGACCAGAAGTCGCGCAGCGCCTCGTAGCGCTCGCCGACCTCCACCGTGTCGCCGGACTCCATCGCGTCGATGATCGCGTGCACGTCCTCCGCCGAGGTGTCGGCGTCCAGGTCGCTGTCGCTCATCATCTGCACCAGGCCGCCGTAGTCCAGCTCCACCGCGGAGTGCGGGTGGAACCGCTCCAGCCAGCGACCGGTCTCGCGCAGGATCTTGGTGGGCCCGCCGTCGCCGATGGAGTCCCGCGCGACGGAGTGCGCCCGCGCCACCCGGCGCCGCGCGTCGGCCATCGCGACCCGCCAGCACACCCGGCGGGTGCCGTCCGAGTTCCCGGCCTCCCGCTCCACCGGGTCCACCAGCACGAACCACGGCAGCGGGACGGTCCAGGTGGACGAGAGCACGTGCACCGCGTTCTCGGCGAGCTCGCTGACCACCGCGCTGGCCTGGCTCTTCGCCTTCTCCACCGGCAGGGACAGCACCGCGGAGCGCAGCGGCAGCTCGGCCGCGCCGAGGAAGCCGACCAGCGCCGCAGCGGACCTGCCGCGCAGGTCCAGCGGGCACACCAGCGGGCCGGGGCCGACGGTCGCGGCAGGACCGCTGGGCACGGACTCGGGGTCGAGGGTGAGGACATCACCGGAATGCGCGCCGGTGCCCTCGTCGGGCAGCAGCTTCGGCGGAGCCGACACCTGGGTGCGCAGCCACTGGTCCTGTTCCCTGGTCGCCGCGACGGTCGGTTCCAGCGCTCCCCGCTCCAGGGTCGCGGCCAGCTGCTCGCGCAACGGGGAATCGATCGACGACAAGGGTTCGTACACCCTCAGGTAGGCGACGAACGGTTCAGGCACGCGAGTATCGTGCCATGCGCCCCGATGGTGCCTTCGGCTGCCCGCGTTGGACGGCGAGCCGGGGGCCTCGACGATCGCGGACCGCCGATCCGCGATCTGGGGGGAAGGTCACGCGCGACACGGAGACTCTCCAGGGCACCACGTCGCGTAGAACCGCATCGGCACGGTACGGTAGTTACAGGAAAAGTTGTCGAGATCATGCGGGGTCGCCGTTCCCCTGGCCACCCCGCACACCCTGCGCGAGGGGGTCGAGCCATGGGGCGCGGCCGGGCTAAGGCCAAGCAGACGAAGGTGGCCCGCGAGCTGAAGTACAGCTCCCCCACCATGGACGTCGAGGCATTGCAGCGGGAGCTGTCCACGGAACCGCCTGGCGAATGGTCCGAGGAGGACCGCGACGACACATACGACGACGGGTACGACGACTACCGGCGTTGACGGCACGTGCACACCGGGTGGACGGCTTCAGCTTCGTCCACTCGGTGTTCTGTGTCGCAGGTAGCGTCGTTGCGTTCCCGCAGTCGTTCCGTGGGCGAGAGGCACCAGCTGTGTGGTCCTGTCGAAATCGCCCGGTCGGCGCGCATCCGCTGGATGCGCTCCGTCCGGGCGGAACAGGTCGTGCGGATGTCGGCGAGCGGTGCCGACGGCCTGGTGAGCGCGTGATCGCCGAACACGCCACGAGAACACGAGATGAGTGCGCCGGTCCGCCGGCGCACTTTTTTCGTTCCCGATCGGACTCCGGCGGGCCGGACGAGTAGGGGCCGGTGTGCGGGCCGCCTCTCGGCGGATGGCGCTGCAAGGCTCCAGCCGAACGGTATTCCCTGCAGGCTCGTGATGGAGCCCGGGGGCACGCGCACACCGGCCACCCCGTACAACGGGCGGGTCCACTGCGGAATTCCCGGCTCCGCGAACTTTTCCGGGCGATGCCGGGCCGGGCCAGAGCGGGCCCCGGACGCACCGCGGGGGGCGACCGTGGTGCTCGGTCGCGGCCCGCGGGTCAAGTCCTCAGAAGCGGGGGTGGTTGCCCCGGACGACGACGCGCTGGTCCTCGGCGGCGTCCTCCACCGCGGGCTGCTTGGCGACCTCGCCGAGCACCCAGGCGGGCACGTGGCGCGCGGTCAGCACCGCCAGCGCCCGGTCCACGTCCTCGGCGGTGACGACGGCGACCATGCCGACGCCCATGTTGAAGGTCCGCTCCATCTCCTCGGTCTCGACCCGGCCGCGCTGCGCGATGAGGCCGAACACCGGGTCCGGGGTCCAGCTGCCGCGGTCCAGCACCGCGGTGAGGCCCGCGGGCACCACCCGCGCCAGGTTCGCGGCCAGGCCACCACCGGTGACGTGCGCGAAGGTGCGCACCTCGGTCTCGGCGGCCAGCGCCAGGCAGTCCTTCGCGTAGATGCGGGTCGGCTCCAGCAGCTCCTCGCCGAGGGTGCGGCCGAACTCCTCCACGTGGCCGGTCAGCGGCATCCGGGCCAGCTCCAGCAGCACGTGGCGGGCCAGCGAGTAGCCGTTCGAGTGCAGCCCGGACGAGCCCATGCCGATCACCACGTCGCCGGGCCGGACCTTGTCCGGGCCGAGCATCCCGCTCGCCTCGACGACGCCGACGCCGGTGGCGGAGATGTCGTACTCGCCGGGCGCCATCATGCCCGGGTGCTCCGCGGTCTCCCCGCCGAGCAGGGCGCAACCGGCCTGCAGGCAGCCTTCGGAGACGCCCTTCACCAGGTCGGCGATCCGCTCCGGCACGACCTTGCCGACGGCGATGTAGTCCTGCAGGAACAACGGTTCCGCGCCGCACACCACGAGGTCGTCGACGACCATCGCGACCAGGTCGAGGCCGACCGTGTCGTGCTTGTCCATCGCCTGCGCCACGGCGAGCTTGGTGCCGACGCCGTCGGTGGAGGAGGCCAGCACCGGTTCGGTCCACCGGTCCAGCTTCAGCTGGAAGAGGCCGGCGAAGCCCCCGAGCGAGCCCAGCACTTCCGGCCTGCTCGCCCGCTTCGCCCAGGGCAGCATCTGCTGCACGGCTTCGTCGCCTGCCTCGATGCTCACCCCCGCGTTCGCGTAGGTGGCCTTCTCAGCTTCGGCGGATGAGCCTGCGAGCAGGTCTTCGGACACGACTGACTCCACATCTGGTGTGCGTTCAACGTTGGTGGGCTCGCGGTCGGCGGCGCGAGCGCTGTGGGCCATCCCACAACGGCCCTGCCCCTTGCCTACCACAGGCGTACCCGCCGGTACCCGTTCCGTCGCGCGGATTTCCGCTTCCACCCGGCTGCGGGCCACGGACGGACCAGCCCGGCCGGAGGGCGGCACCACGCTACGCGGCGCGCCCGGTGCCGCCGCGGCCGGTCAGGGCCTGCGCAGCGCGTCGGCTCCGCCGTAACCGCTGGACAGGACCGGTTCGGCCGGTCCGGCGACGCCCTTCTCGGAACTGCCCGCCACGCCTTCGAGCAGGTACTTGCCGAGCTGCGCCTCTTCCGGCAGCGGGATCGGGTAGTTCCCGTCGAAGCAGGCCGCGCACAACCGGGTGCGCGGCTGCTCCGTGGCGGTGACCAGCCCGTCCAGCGACACGTAGCCGAGCGAGTCGGCACCGATGGAGCGGCGGATGCCGTCGGTGTCGGTGCCGCTGGCGATGAGCTCCGCGCGGGAGGCGAAGTCGATGCCGTAGAAGCACGGCCACTTCACCGGCGGCGAGGCGATCCGGACGTGCACCTCGATCGCCCCGGCCTCGCGCAGCATCCGCACCAGGGCGCGCTGGGTGTTGCCGCGCACGATCGAGTCGTCCACGACCACCAGGCGCTTGCCGCGGATGACCTCGCGCAGCGGGTTCAGCTTCAACCGGATCCCGAGCTGCCGGATGGTCTGCGACGGCTGGATGAAGGTGCGCCCCACGTAGGAGTTCTTCACCAGCCCGTTGCCGTAGTCGATGCCGGAGGCCTGCGCGTAACCGATCGCCGCGGGCGTGCCGGACTCCGGCACCGGGATGACCAGGTCGGCCTCGACGGGGTGCTCGCGGGCCAGCTTGCGGCCGATCTCCACCCGGGTGCTGTTCACCGAGCGGCCGGAGATCGTGGTGTCCGGACGGGCCAGGTAGACGTACTCGAAGATGCAGCCCTTCGGCTTGGGGTGCGCGAAGTGCTGCGAGCGGAGGCCGTCGGCGTCGATGGCGAGCAGCTCGCCCGGCTCGACCTCGCGGACGAAGGACGCACCGACGATGTCCAGCGCCGCGGTCTCGCTGGCCACGACCCAGCCGCGCTCCAGCCTGCCCAGCACCAGCGGGCGCACGCCCTGCGGGTCGCGGGCGGCGTACAGCGTCGACTCGTCGGAGAAGACCATGGAGAACGCGCCGGACACGGTGGGGAACAGGTCCATCGCGGCCTGCTCGATGCCCTTGTCCGCGGCGTGCGCGGCGAGCAGCCCGCACACCAGGTCGGAGTCGGTGGTGGCGCGGTCGCACGCGGAGGCCGGGGAGGAGCTGTTCGCGGACACGGTGTCGACGCCCTCGGCGACGACCCGCTCGCGCAGCTCCGCGGTGTTCACCAGGTTGCCGTTGTGGCCCAGCGCGAGACCACTGCCGGAGGCGGTGGTGCGGAAGGTCGGCTGGGCGTTCTCCCAGCTCGCGCCGCCCGTCGTGGAGTAGCGGTTGTGCCCGACGGCGACGTGGCCGCGCAGCGAGGCGAGCACCTGCTCGTCGAACACCTGGCTGACCAGGCCCAAGTCCTTGTAGACCAGCACCTGCGAGCCGTCGCCGACGGCGATGCCCGCGGCTTCCTGGCCGCGGTGCTGGAGGGCGAACAGCCCGTAGAAGGTCAGCTTCGCGACCTCCTCGCCAGGAGCCCACACACCGAAGACCCCGCACTCCTCGTGCGGCACGTCCTGTTCGAACGGATCGGCGGGCGGTTCGGGGGCGCCGCCCGAACCGGGAGCGCTGGAGGTAGCGGGAACACTGCCGTCTGGCCGGTCGAAGACCACCGAGAACTCCCTGGAGGACGGAGTCGGAGTTACGCCTCAGTGTAAACGGGCGTCGAAGGCCGGATGACCGGCCGCCTCCGCGAACCACGACGAGCACCCCCGTTGAGCAGGACTTTCGACGAGGGCGTGCCACCGGTGTGAACCCGGTCATCGCGGTGGCCACCCCCGTCCGCACCCGCCCGCTCACCCGAGGTGGCCGCGCGGGCAGCACTCGCAGCGGGCGTTGCGCCGACCGGTCCTCGGGCGGCCGCCGATCGGAGCAGCGCCCCCGGCCGTTCGGCCCGCGGGCCGAGTTCCCCGGGCCTGCGGCTAGAAACGTCGCCATGACCTCACGCAGCGACAGCGCCCGGGCCGAGCACATCGCCTCGGTGCTGCGCGAACGGATCTACGGCTCCATCGCCTGCCTGAGCACGCTGCTGGTGCTCGTGCGGCATCCCGGCGAGCACGTGGAGCCGTGGACGGCGGTGCTGGACGTGGTGGTGGCCACGGGCGGGCTGTGGGCGGCGAGCCTGCTCTCCGAGTACGTCGCGCACCTCGCCGTGCGGGAAGTGGTGGCGGAACCGCTGCACCCGGCGCGGATGCTGCGCACCTCCGGGCAGATCCTGCAGGCCGCGGTGCTGCCGGTGCTGCTGCTGGTCGGCTCGGCGCTGGGCCGGGTGCCGTTCGCGGTGGCGACGTGGACGAGCATCTGGTTCCTGGTCGCCACGATGGGCGTGTTCGCGGTGCTCGCGGTGCGGCGCACGCGGTTGCCGTGGTGGAAGCGCGCGGTGCTCGTCCTGGTTCTCATCGGGCTGGGCCTGCTGGTCGTGCTGCTGAAGTCGGCGCACTGACCGAGGACTCACTGGTGCTGCGGAGCACCGGGGTGGCGGGTTCTCCTCTTGCTCTGGTGGTCGCCGCTCAGCGGCTTCGCCGCTGACAGGGGAACGACCGAGGACCCGTCGGCAGGCTCACAGGCAGGCGGCGAGGTTCCGCCACCCCAGTGCTCCACAACAAGAGCCGGAAAGAATTCGGTCAAGACGCGCGGACCAGGGGGAGCCACGCGGTGAGGTCGGCCCGGGACCCGGAGGCGCTGACCCGGCCGTCCTCGACCGCGGTGGCGAAGTCCAGCTCACCGGTGGCCAGCAGCAGCCAGGTGCGCGGATCGGTCTCGATCACGTTCGGCGGGGTGCCGCGGGTGTGCTCGGGGCCTGCGACGCACTGCACGGCGGCGTACGGCGGCACCCGCACCTCGACGGTGCGGCCGGGCGCGATCTCCTCCAAGGTGCGCAGGCTCGACCGGACCGCGGCCGCGGTCTCCGCGCGCGCCGGGCGCCGCGCCTCGTCGGCCAGCCACGGGGCGACCGCGTCGATCGCCGCGCGCAGTTCGTGCGGGTCGACCCGCCGACGTGGAGGCATGCGGCCAGCTTAGGACTCGCCCGGAGCTCTTCCCGAGCCCGCACCGCTGGGCCGACCGGGCGAAACCCCGGCCGGTTCCGGCCGAACGCACCGGAGGCGCACCGCGCCGTCCCTAGGCTCCGGCTCTGCTGTCGGAGGGGGCGCACCGGACGGGCGCGGCCCCTGCTGGGGACGGCACCATCCGCTGAGGGGAACCGGAATGAGCAGCATTCGCACCGCACGCCGAGCGGCGCTCACCGCCGTGGTCGTCACCGCCCTGGTGGGCAGCACCGCCGCGCAGGCCGCGCCGCCGGACGTCCAGGACGTGCTCAACGCCTACCAGGCGCAGACCGGCCCGGGCGCCGGCGTGCACGGCGGGGACCCGGCCGGGAGCTGGGAGCTGAGCGCGGGCACCGCCCAGGTGGGCACCGCCCGGCCGCTGCGCTCCACCGACCACTTCCGCGCCTACAGCCAGACCAAGACATTCACCGCCACCACCGTCCTCCAGCTGGTCGACGAGGGCTCGGTCGAGCTCGACGCGCCGATCGAGCGCTACCTGCCCGGCGTGGTCGCGGGCGTCGGCTACGACGGCGGCGCCATCACGGTCCGGCACCTGCTGCAGCACACCAGCGGGGTCCCGGCCGGACTACCCGATCCGCGACCGGGGCCGGACGGGACCTACTCGTTGGAATCCCTGGTGCGCGCGGGGCTGAGCAGTCCGCCGGTGCACGAGCCCGGCGGGGAGTTCGTGTACGCCAACACGAACTACCTGGTGCTCGGCATGCTCATCGAGCGGATCACCGGCGAGCCGGTGGGCACCGCCCTCACCGAGCGGATCATCCGGCCGCTGGGGCTGGCGGACACCACGTACCCCGCGGCGGGCGACCGGTCCGTGCCGGAACCGCGGGTCAACGGGTACCGCGGCGGGCGGGTGCCGCCGTTCGACCTGTGGTTCGACGTCACGACGAACTCGGAGCCGTCCCGGTCCGCGACCTCCGGCGCGATCATCTCCACGCAGCGGGACCTGGTGCGGTTCTACCGGGCGCTGCTCGACGGCGAGCTCACCTCGCCCGCCGCGCTCGCCGAGATGAAGCGGACGGTGCCGATCCCGGAGGGCGGCGGCAACGCGGCCGGCCTCGGGCTGATCAGCAGGCCGCTGGCCTGCGGCGGGGCGGCCTGGGGGCACAGCGGTTCCGGCGAGGGCTACCTCTCGCTCACCGAGGTGACCGAGGACGGCGGGAACGCCTCGGTGCTGACCAACGCGCAGATCGACTCGCCGCTGCTGGCGGAGGTGACCGGTTCGGCGTTGTGCGGCTGATCCGCCGCGGCCCGTTCGCCGGACGCGGCGGGCGGGCCGTCCGGTCAGAGCCAGCCGAGCTTGACGGCCTGCATCCCCGCCTGGAACCGGGTTTCGACGCCGAGTCGGGCGATCAGTTCGCGCACCCGCCGGTGGGCGGTGCGGGCGCTGAAGCCCATCAGCCTGCCGATCGTGTCGTCGGTGGCGCCGGAGGCCAGCAGCGACAGGATCCAGCGCTCCTCCTCGGAGGGCTGGTCGTCGCCGACGAGCCGTTCCTGCTCGGAGGTGAACGGGGCGGCGAACCGCCACATGTCCTCGAAGATGCGCATCACCGCGACGAGCATGGCGGAACTGCGGATCACCACCGCGCTCTCGACCGTGTGCTCCGTGGTGGTCAGCGGCAGCAGCGCCACCTCGTTGTCCACCACGATCATCTTCGTCGGCGCCACGTGCACCACGCGGGCCTGTTCGCCGAGCGCCACCAGCCGCGAGGTCAGCTCCAGCTGCGGGGAGCGGGCGAGCGCCGAGCGGTCGTAGAGCACCTGGTAGGCGACGCCCTCGGCGAGCTTGCGGGATTCCAGCGAGTCCAGCGATCCGGTGGCGGCGTAGGGCGGTTTCGCGACGCCCTGCACGAGTTCGGTGGCGCTGCGCTGGAGTTCGTAGGCGGCCCAGCCGACGCGGCGGGCCCCGTGCACGACCTGGAGCACTCCGCCCGAGCCGCCCGCCTGGGCCTTGGCCGCGTGGGCGACGGAAACGACGGCTTCGCGCGCTTCGACCTGGGAGCGCACCGCGCGTTCCGCGTCGGTCGCCGCGGGCCTGGTCCGGCCGGGCAGCTCCGACGTGGTCGGTTGTGCGCGCTCAGGCGCCTCGGTGTATCCGGATAACACGGCACACCCCTTCGTGACGTGCCTTCGCGGGCGGGGCCCAGTCGATCTTGGTCTGGACCAGTTCCGCGAGAGGCAGCGAGCGGCCCCCTCGATCGATACCGTAACCAGCTTGAGATCGTCCCGGGAACCCACTTTTGCCGTAGGGCACCGCTCAACCTTTGTCGAACACCATTCGGCGGTCGCGGCCCCTCCGCTGAACGTGCCAACCCGCGGCGCGCACCGGTCCCCGCCTCCGGCGCGGCGGCGGGGACCGGTCCGATCAACTCACAGCTCGCCGGTCTGCAGCAGGTCGGCGATCGTGCCGGACGGGGCGCCGCCGATGACGTCCGCCGACGCGGAACCCTGCAACCCGCTGATCACGTCCGCGGGCGCGGCGCCCGCGTTCGCCGCCAGGTGCAGCGCCGCGACCCCGGCCACGTGCGGGCTGGCCATCGAGGTGCCGCTGAACGTCGCGGTCCCGCCACCGGGCGCGAGCGACACGATGTCCACGCCGGGGGCGTAGCCCTCGACGGTGGCGCCGAAGTTGGTGAACTCGGCGGAGGCGTCGGTCTCGTCGGAGGCCGCCGTGGTGAACACGCCCTCCGCGCTGGCCGGGGAGACGTTCTCGGCGTCCTGCGCCTCGTTGCCCGCCGCGACCGCCAGGAACACGCCCTCGTCGACCAGGCCCGTGGCGGCCTCGTTGAGCGCCGGATCCTTGCTGCCGCCCAGCGACAGGTTCGCCACCGCGGGACCGTCGGCGTCCTGGGCGACCCAGTCCAGCCCGGCGATGATGTCCGCGGTGGTGCCGCTGCCGTTGTCGTCGAGGACCTTCACCCCGACCAGGTCGGCGCCCTTGGCCACGCCGTAGGTCGCGGACCCGATGGTGCCCGCCACGTGGGTGCCGTGGCCGTGCCCGTCGGCACCGTCGCCGCCGGTCGCGTCGAAGCCGATCGACGCGCGGCCCTCGAAGTCCGGGTGGGTCGGGTCGATGCCGGTGTCGACGATGTAGGCCGTCACGCCCGCACCGGTGCCGTTCGGCGCGTAGTTCCCGTCGAGCGGCAGGTTCGGCTGGTCCAACCGGTCCAGGCCCCACGAACCGACCTCGGCGGGCCGCTGCGGCTGCTCGACCTGGATGCGGAAGTTCTGCGACACGCCTTCCACGTCGTGGCTCGCGCGCACCGCCCGCAGCTGCTCGGGGGTCAGCTCCGCGGAGAACCCGGTCAGGCTGTGCGTGTAGAGGTGGTCGGTGCGCACGCCGAGCTCGGCGGCGACCGCGGCCGGGTCCTGCCCGTCCTGGAGATCGACGACGTAGGAGTCGGCGGCGCCGTCCGCGGACAGCACCGCCGCTTCGGGGTGCAAGGTCAGCGGGGCGAGCGTCGGCGCCGCGAACGCCGGGGCACCGGCGAACACGAGCGCGGCGGCGGTGATTCCCGCTCCGGCCATCCTGCTTCGGGAGAGCATTTTCGTCATGGTCCCTCTTCCTTCAGCGCCGCCCGGGTGAGGCCGAACGGCGATCTGATGGTGCAAAACGGAACGTAAGCCACGGGGACAAGCGGATTTGCGCACTTGGCGATTAGTGGTCAAACCCTTGCGCGGACGTGGGAGCACCATTCAACGACGCAGGCCGGAAAATCGTCAACACCCTTCCTACCTGCGACTTCAACGCCTGTTCGACACTCAGCGCACCGCATTCGCCATTTCCCCGAATTGGTTCGCAAGACTGGCGGCGCACCGGCGAGCGGATGAGCCGGCGAGCACGCAGCGCGCAGAATGGGCGGCGGGGAGCGGCCCGTTCACCCCGATGGCGGCACGAATCGGTCCCCGGCGGCGGTCCCGAAAAGGAGATCCCCCGCTCGTTGCGCCATTCGGGGAGGCCTCGGAAGAATGCGCTGCGCGGTCCCGGGAACGGAGTGCATTTCCCAGCGGGTGGACGCGTCACACCTCGGATCGCGCCGGGATGGCGCCGGGATGGCGCCGGGATGGCGCCGGGAACGCGCCCGGAACCGCACCGGATCCGCTCCGGAACCGCACCGGGATCGCGCCCGGGGATCAGGTCGCGGCGACCCAGCGGCGGAGCTTGAGCCGCACCGCCTCCACGTACTCCTGCGGCAGCTCGCCCTCCGCGACGACCTGGTCCGCGTCCGGCGCGGCCGGTTCGGCGGGTGCCACCCCGTACTCCAGGCCGTAGTACAGGTACAGCGCGTGCTCCTGCTCCAGCAGCAGGTCGCCGTCGTCGAGCCGCACGTGCGGCGCGTGGCGCACCGTGTCCTTGAGCACCGAGACGGTGAGCGTGTCCCCGTCGAACGCGGCGCCCTCCAGCGGGACGAAGCTCTCGTTGGTGCCGAACAGGCCGGTCTGCACGGTGATCCACGCGGGTTGTTCGGTGGTCTCGTCGAGGAACAGCTGCCCGACGATGCCGATGCGGTGCCCCGCCGGGTCGAAGACCTCGCACCCGAACAGGTGCAGTGCTTCCCGCTGACCGATCATGCCGACCGCCTCCCCGAACTCGCCGCCCGCCCAGTCTGCCCCGCCCGCGACCGGACCGGCACCTCGGAAAGATCGATCCGCGACCAGCGTCACCGGTCCCGGAACATCGCCGGAACCCCTTGCCGCGGCGGCGAATCCGTGATCGGCCACCGCGCGACCCGGCACCGTCCTGCCGGGATGGACGGACCCGCCAGGTGATCCACCCGGCACCGGCCGGTAGAACTGGGAGGCTCGATGGGTACACCTCGCACGGGCGAGGAACCCGCGGGATCGGCGACGATCGCGCCGGCCGCGTCCGGTCGAGCTCCACCACCCAGCCGACGAAGGACGCCAGCGCCATGTCAGAGCAACCCGACCGCCCCGGACCGCCGCCGATCACCGACGAGATGCGGGAGCAGGCCAGGCAGACTCCGAACAGCTGGCTCTACATCGTCGACCCCGGCTACCAGGAGTCCGGGGACGACGTGCCGCCGGAAGGCGTCGTGGGCGCCTTCCACATCGACGCGGACGGCGAGATCGACCCGGAGTTCCAGTACAACGACGAGTACGAGCCCTCGGATCTCACCTTCGCGCTGCCCGAACCGGTGAACGAGCTGGAGCGGGTGCTGCACCGCATCGCCACCGGCGAGGCCCCCGACACCGAGCTGGCGCCCGCGGTGCTCGCCGCCGACGTGCTGCTCTACGACCCGGAGGACGGCGCGGGCGAACCGGCCGTCTACGTCGCCGAGCTGGACGACGGCAGCCAGCTGGTCCCCGCCTGCACCTCGGCGGAGCGGGTGCCGGAGAGCTGGCCCGGTTCCCGCCGCGTGGCCGGGGGCGACCTGCCCGCGCTGCTGGACGGCCTGGACCTGGGGCTGAACCTGGACGACGCGGTGCGCGCCGTCATCCCGCACCACGTCCTCGTGGACACGGCGGCCCCCAACTGACCACCCGCCCCGGGACGACCGCCGCCGCGGAGGTGGTCGTCCGGGGCGTCGATGCCTAGCCTCGGCCAGGTGAGCGATCAACCCGTCGGCCCGCCCGGCCCCATCGAGCACTACGCCCTGCTGTCCGATCTGCGCACCGCGGCGCTCGTGGGCGTCGACGGTTCGGTGGACTGGCTGTGCCTGCCGCGCTTCGACTCGCCGTCCTGCTTCAGCCGCCTGCTCGGCGACGGCCGCGACGGGCACTGGCAGATCGTCCCGGACGAACCGGTGCGCGAGGTGCGGCGCCGCTACCGGGACAACTCGCTGGTGCTGGAGACCGAGTTCCACACCGACGGCGGCGTGCTCCGGCTGGTCGACAGCATGCCGCCGCACGAGAAGAACCAGCACGACCCGCCGTGTCTGGTGCGGATGGTGGAGGGCGTCTCCGGCGAGGTCGACGTGCGGCTGCGCTGGATCGTGCGCTTCGCCTACGGCGACTCGGTGCCGTGGGTGCGGCACGTGCGGCAGGCCGAGCCGGAACCCGACGAGTACATCCTGGCGATCGCCGGCCCGCACACCGCGGTGCTGCGCGGTGACCTGCTGCCGCAGCGGGTTCCGCACGAGCGCGCCCACGAGCTGGTGTTCACCGTGAGCGAGGGGCAGCGCCGCTCGTGGGTGATGCAGTGGTCCAGCGACCACGAGACGGTCCCGCCGCCGATGGATCCGGTGCAGGAGACGCAGGACAGCGCGGACTTCTGGCACGAATGGACCGAGAAGATCGACTACTCCGGCCCGCACGCGGCGGCCGTGTACCGGTCGCTGGCCACGCTCAAGGCGCTCACCTACGCCCCCACCGGCGGCATCATCGCCGCCCCCACCACCTCGCTGCCGGAGGCGTTCGGCGGCAACCGGAACTGGGACTACCGCTACTGCTGGCTGCGGGACGCGACGCTGGTGCTGCTGGCGCTGGACAACTTCGGCTGCTCCGCGGAGGCGGCGGCGTGGCGGCGCTGGCTGGTGCGCGCCGTGGCGGGCGATCCGGCGGGCGTGCAGATCATGTACGGCGTGGACGGAGAGCGGCACCTGCTGGAGTGGGAGGTGGACTGGCTCGCCGGCTACCAGGGCGCGCAGCCGGTGCGCGTCGGCAACGGCGCGTTCCGCCAGCAGCAGCTCGACGTGTACGGCGAGGTGATGGACGCGCTGCACCTGGCCCGGGAGCGCGGGGTCGCGGAGAACGCCGACACCTGGGCGTTGCAGCGCGGGATGCTCCGGCACCTGGCGACGATCTGGCAGCAGCCGGACAAGGGCCTGTGGGAGGTGCGCGGACCGGACCGGCACTTCACCCATTCCCGGGTGATGGTGTGGGTGGCGTTCGACCGCGCCGTGCGGGCCGCCGAGGAGGACGGGCTGCCGGGCCCGGTGGAGCACTGGCGGGAGCTGCGCGACGAGGTGCACGCGGAGGTGCTGGCCAAGGGCTGGAACCCGGAGCTGGGCGCGTTCACCCAGTACTACGGCGGGACCACGGTGGACGCGGCGACGCTGCTCATCCCCTCGGTGGGCTTCCTGCCCGGCGACGACGAACGGGTGCGCAGCACGATCCGGGTGGTGGAGCGGGAGCTGCGCCGCGGCGTGCTGGTGGACCGGTACACGACGGGCGAGGACACCAACGAGGTCGACGGGCTCAGCGGCCGCGAGGGCTCGTTCCTGGCGTGCTCGTTCTGGCTGGTGGACGCGCTGGCGTTGAGCGGGCGGCGGGACGAGGCGGTGGCCATGTTCGACGAGCTCGTGGCGCTCGCCAACGACGTGGGGCTGTACGCCGAGGAGTTCGACGTCCACTCCGGACGGTTCACCGGGAACTTCCCGCAGGCGTTCAGCCACTTGGCGCTGGTCAATTCGGCCGCGGTCCTCCACGGCGGGCACACTCGGGGCGAGTCGAGCAGGCGCAACGGGAAGGATTCGCGGTGAAGGCGGCGACGGTGGTACCGGGAGAACCGGATTCGGTTGCGGTCTCCGAACTCCCGGAGCCCACGCCGGGCCCGGGCGAACTGCTGGTGGACGGCCTGCTGGTCGGGTCGTGCGCGACGGACCACGACGTGGCGCACGCGTCGCACGGGGCGCTGCCGCCCGGCCGGGACCGGATGGTGCTGTTCCACGAATCGCTGGGCCGGGTGCGGTACGCGCCCGCGATCAGCGGGTTCAGCGAGGGCGACCTGGTGGTGGGCGTGGTGCGCCGCCCCGACCCGCACCCGTGCCCGGCGTGCGCGGCGGGCCAGTGGGACTTCTGCCTGAACGGCGAGTTCACCGAGTGCGGCATCAAGGAGCTGGACGGGTTCGGCGCGCAGCGCTGGACCATCGAACCCCGCTTCGCGATCAAGGTGCCCGCCCGGTTGGGCGACCGCGGGGTGCTGACCGAACCGGCATCGGTGGTGGCGAAGGCGTGGGAGCAGGCCGAGCTGATCGGCCGCCGCGCCTACTACGCGCCGCGGCACGCGCTGGTCACCGGCGCGGGGGCGATCGGGCTGCTGGGGGCGCTGCTGGGCGTGCAGCGCGGGCTGGACGTGCACGTGCTGGACCAGGTGACCGACGGGCCGAAGCCGGAGCTGGTGCGGCGGCTGGGCGCGACGTACCACACCTCGATGGACGACCTGGGCTGCGAACCGGACGTGGTGATCGAGGCGACCGGCGCCGGCGAGGTGGTGTTCGAGGTGCTGCGCCGCACCGCGCGGAACGCGATCACGGTGCTCACCGGCATCGCCGGGCACGACCGGACGCTGCCGGTCCCGGCCGGCGCGATCAACGACGAGCTGGTGCTGGACAACGACGTGGTGGTGGGCAGCGTGAACGCGAACCTGCGGCACTACCAGCAGGCGGTGCGGTCGCTGTCCGACGCGGACCAGGACTGGCTGGCCGACCTGATCACCCGCCGGGTTCCGCTGGACGACTGGCCGCAGGCCCTGGACCGGAAGCCGGACGACGTGAAACCGGTGGTCGACCTGCAGGTCTGACCCCGGGAACGCGACGAGCCCGCGCCGACCTCCGGCGCGGGCTCGCGGTGTTCGCGGTGCGGATCAGAACGCGACGACGCCCTGCGGCGACGACTGGAGGGTGCCGATCTGCATGCTCTTGACCGCCATCTCCAGGGTGCCGCTCTCGCCGTTGAGGTCCTTCACGTCGACGTTCGCCTCGCCCTGCATGTCGGTGGGCTCGGCGGTGAAGCCGGAGGCGACCTGGGCGTCCGGGTCGGACTTCTCGGCGCTCACGATCTTTACGCCGGAGAAGGCGCTCTTGCCGGGCTCCAGGGTGAGGTTCTGGTCCGGGCCGGGCTCGTTGACGTTCTCGGAGGGCGCTTCGATCTTCTCGCCGGCCATGTTGGTCGGCGTGACGTCGGCCCAGCCGCCGAGCTCGCAGGACTTGTCGGAGGTGTTCTCCATCTGGAGCAGGAACATCTTGGTGCTGCCCGCGTCGGAGGGCTGCGCCTGCATGGTGAACGTGAAGTCGTCCGCCGAGCAGTTGGAGGCGGAGATGTCGTCGTGCGTGCCGCTGGCGTGGTCGTCGGTGGGGGCGAGGTCGGAGCCCATGCCCTCCTGCCCGGCCGAAGGCGCGAGGTCGGACCCCATGCCTTCCTGGCCCACCGCGGAGTTCGACGCCGCCGGGCCGCCGCAACCGGCGAGCAGCAGCGCACCGCCGACCAGTGCCGCCGCCGTGGTAGCCGTACGAGTCCGCTTCAACATCAGTTCGAACCTTCCCCTCGGGTGTGCGCCGGTGTCCCCCCGCGCTTCTCTACTCGTAAGACGTCCACCCGCTCGGCGAGTTGCGCATCCGATCGAAAAAATTCGAATCACCCGGCGAACTTCTCGGTTCGCGCAGGTGAGCGGCCCGGACCGGCCGAAGAGGACGGTGCGGAACCGTCACACGTGGTCGGCGATGAACGCTCGGATGCGCTCCGGGGAGCACGGGCGGGCGAAGAAGTAGCCCTGCCCGGTCTCGCAGCCGATCTCCGCCATCCGCCGCGCCTGGGCGTGCGTCTCGACGCCTTCGGCGGTGACGGTGAGCCCGAGGGTGTGCGCGAGGTCCACGAGGGTGCCGACGATGCGGGCGTCCACCGGATCGGCCTTCTCCGGGTCGCGCAGCCCGGACATGAACGAACCGGCGATCTTCAGCTCGTGCACCGGCAGGTGCCGCAGGTAGGCGAGGTTCGAGTAACCGGTGCCGAAGTCGTCGATGGCGATCCGCACGCCCATCTTCGTCAGCGCCCACAGCGTTTCGATGGGTTCGTCGGCGGTGCCCATCACCGCGCTCTCGGTGAGCTCCAGCTGCAGCCGGGACGGGTCGAGGTCGGTCTCGCGCAGGATCGTCTCCACGTCGGAGGCGAGGTTGGGGTCGCGGGACTGCCGCACGGCGAGGTTGACGCTGACGAACGGGGCCGCGTCGCCGAACTCGTCCTGCCACTCCTTCGCCTGCTTGCACGCCTGCCGCAGCACCCAGCGGCCCAGCGGCACGATCAGCCCGGTCTCCTCGGCGAGCGCGATGAACCGGTCCGGGCCGAGCCTGCCGAGGTCGGGGTGCCACCAGCGGGCGAGGGCTTCGACGCCGACGACGCCGTACTCGCGCAGCCCCACCAGCGGCTGGTACTCGACGTAGAACTCCTCGCGCTCCAGCGCGGCGGGCATGGTCGCCGACAGCCGGTACTGGGCGACTTCGGTGGCGTTGCGGTCCGGGTCGAACAACGCCCACTGGCCTTTGCCCTCGGCCTTGGCCCAGTACAGCGTGACGTCGGCGTCGCGCATGAGCTCGGCGGCGCTCTGGCCGTGCACGGGGCGTTCGACGATGCCGATGCTGGCGGAGACGGACAGCTCGTGGCCACCGATGCGGATGGGCTCGACGAGGGCGTCGAGGATCTCGTCGGCGATCTCGATGGCCTGCTCGGTGCTCGCGGAGTCCTCGATGAGGATGACGAACTCGTCGCCGCCCATCCGAGCGACCAGGCGGTCCTCGCCGTGCACGGACATCGCGAGCCGCTCGGACACCGCGACGAGCAGGTCGTCGCCGACGTGGTGGCCGAGGCTGTCGTTGATGACCTTGAACCCGTCCAGGTCCATGTAGCAGAGCGCGACCCGCTCGCCGTCCTGCCTGGTGCGCATCGCGGAGGTCAGCCGCTCCATGAACAGCGCCCGGTTCGGCAGCCCGGTCAGCGGGTCGTGCATCGCCTGGTGGCGCAGCCGGTCCTGGAGGAGCTTGCGGTCGGTGACGTCCTCGATCATCGCGACCTGGTACAGCGGCATGCCGTCCTCACCGCGCACCAGCGAGACGATCACGTCGGTCCAGGCGCGGCCGCCGTCGGGGCGGGTGAACTGCTTCTCCACCCGGTACTGGTCGCGCTCGCCGCGGACGAGCTCCTCGTAGAGCCGCCAGAAGCCCTCGGAGTCGGCGGGGTGCAGCAGGTCGTGCGTGGTCATCCGCTTCAGCTCCTCGGTGGGGCGCCCGAGGATGCGCCGCAGCGAGGAGTTGACCTCCAGGACCTGCCCGGCCATGTCCGCGATGCAGATGCCGATGGCGGCTTCGGCGAAGATCGCCCGGAACCGGGCCTCGCTGGTGCGCAGGGCCTGTTCGACGGCGTCGCGCGCGTCGAGCACGGCCTGCCGGATGGCTTCCTGCTCGTCGAGGGTGCGCTTGCGGGCGGCCTGGACGAACCCGGTGCACAGCGAGCCCTGCAGCGCGGCGATGCGCCGCCGCCAGCCGGGCCCGTCGTCGAGATGCAGCACGTCGAGGAACTGGTCGCCGATCAGGTCGATGGTGCGGGCGAGCGAGTCGGCGCTGGTGAAGTGCACGGCCACCAGGTCGTCGCCGACGTCCTGCGCGGCGGCCGGGTCGAACGGGTCGGAGAGCAGCGATTCGACCAGGCGCTCGGTGTAGCCGAGCAGGCGGCCTTCGACTTCGGCGCTGGTCATGGGCACGTAGCTGGTGCCCATCAAGGTCTGCGCCCAGACCGCCGCGAACCGCCTGCGGTCCGTTCTGCTCACCGCCGGCTCCGTTTCCCGGGTGTTCGGGACCGGCGTGGTCCACCCCGTCATTCCCGTGGCGCCCCTCCACTCGTGCGTCGTCGGTTCGCCCCCTCGGCCGTGGCCCGCCGGTCAGGTGCCCCGATTGCGCCCGGTGCCCGGTTCGTCCTTCGGTGGCCCGGTTGTGCCTGGTGAAGCGGGTCCCCGGAGCATACGACCGGTGGCGCTGAGCGGTCGAACCCGCATTCCCGCCCACCCAGGGTAGCCATCCGTGTCGATCCGGCAGGCCAGCAGGCCCGGCGACGGGCCGGGCCGAGGTGCCGTTCACCCGACGGTCGGGTCGGGAGCGGTCAAAACATGCGGATTCCCCTCACTCCGGCTGAGATGTCGCTCGACGTGACCGCGGCGTCCGGATTGCGCCATTCCGGTCATTCACCCACGTTCGCGCTGCGAAAGCTGAAAAACATTCGCCACACTTTCGGGCTAGGCGGACGCCCGACCCCGACACCGGCTTCGACTCTTCGAGAGGGCCACCTTCGATGACGCATTCGAGTGGACGCGCTCGCCGGCGCGGCCTGATCTCCCTACTCTCGATCACCTGGGCGTGCGCGCTGCTCGCGATCCCCGCGCACGCCGGCACATCCCCTCTCCGATCGGAGGAAGCGATGAGCACCCAGGCCGACAAGCCGGCGACCGACCACGCGATGGGCTCCCAGATCCGCAAGCACGAAGGCGGCGACGAGACCCGCGGCGCGCCAGACAAGTCCCCGCTCGCCACCGTCGAGGGCATCGACGTCAGCGGGCACCAGCAGAACGTGGACTGGCCCGCGTACTGGGGCCAGGGCAAGCGGTTCGCGTTCGTGAAGGCCACCGAGGGCACCACTTACCGGAACCCGTACTTCGCCCAGCAGTACAACGGGTCCTACGACGTCGGCATGATCCGCGGCGCCTACCACTTCGCGCTGCCGGACGTCTCCAGCGGCGCGGCGCAGGCGAACTTCTTCGTCGACCACGGCGGCGGCTGGTCGCCCGACGGCAAGACGCTGCCCGGCGCGCTGGACGTGGAGTACAACCCGTACGGCGACACCTGCTACGGGCACTCGCAGGGCTCGATGACCGCGTGGATCAAGGACTTCTCCGACACGTACTTCCACCGCACCGGCCGGTACCCGGTGATCTACACCAGCACGAACTGGTGGAACCAGTGCGCGCGCGGCGACTTCAGCTCGACGAGCCCGCTGTGGGTCGCGCGCTACGCGGGCAGCGTGGGAGCGCTGCCGTACGGCTGGGGCTTCCACACGTTCTGGCAGTACAGCTCGACGCCGATCGACCAGAACGCGTTCAACGGCGCCTACTCCCAGCTCGAAGCCATCGCTCGCGGCTGATCCGGCCCCGCCGGGAGCCGCCGGCTGCGAAGATCGCCCCGTGGACGAGTGGGGGACGCGGCGGCTGCGCCGGGCGGGACTGGCCGGGACGATCGTCGTGGCGGTGTTCGTGCTGTGCGGGGTCAGCACCGCGCTGCTGGTGTTCGACCCCCGCAGCACCGGCGCCGACGCCCTCCGCACCGGCGGACTCGCCGCCGGATCCGTCGTCGCCCTCTACGCCCTCTGGCTCAACGACCGCCGACGCCGCGTCGAGGAACGCCGCCAGGAACTCGACCAGCAGCGCCAGGAGCTCGACCGGGAGCGCTACGACCTGGAGCGCAGGCGGCAGGAGCTGGAGGACCGCCGCACCGGCCACGACCGGGACCGCGCCGACGACGAGCGCTTCGCCCGCGCCGTGGAGCTGCTCGGGCACGACGCCGACCAGGTCCGGGTCGGCGCGATGCACTCGCTGGCCGCTCTCGCCCGCACCAGGCCGCAGTACGCGCAGACCGTGCTGGACGTGCTGTGCTCCTACCTGCGCAGGCCGTTCGACCATCCGAAGTGGACTCTCCCGGAACTGCTGCCGGGCGGCGACCTCCCCGAGATCGCACCGGAGCTGGAGCGGGAGCGGCACGCGCGGCAGACCGCGCAGCGGCTCGTCGTCGCACTGCTGCCGCACCGGGACGACCCGGACGCACCGATCCACGACCTGGACCTGACCCGCGCCTGGCTGGAGCGGTTCTCCCTCGAAGACCGCATCGTCGGGCGCATCGCCGCCTACCGCTGCCGCTTCCGGCACACCACGGTCTTCAGCGGTGCGGTGTTCCGCGGCGGCGTGCACCTGCGGGACTCGGTGTTCCTCGGGCGGATCCGGGCCACCGACGTCGAGTTCGCGGGGCCGGTGGAGCTGCGCGGCGCTCGGACCGTCGCACCCTGCGACTTCGCCCGGTCGGTGTTCCGCGGATCGGTGGACTGCAAGCGGCTCACGGGCGAGCAGCGGTGGTACGTGCGCGACGCCCGCTTCGACGGGGCGGTGGACCTGCGGTCGGCGCGGCTGATCGGCGGCCTGGACCTCGGCGGCACCGCCCCGCCCGTCGAACTGCGCGCCGAGGAGTCCCGGGTCGCCCCCGTCTCCCACCTCAACGGCTGGGACCTGACGGCCTCCCCCGAGCAGCCACCGCGCGCCGGGTCGTGACAGCGGACCGGCAGGACTCGCGAGGAGCCTCGCGGTTCCACCGGGGCCCACCCGCGGGGGCGGCCCACGTCGAGTCGGGGGAGTGCCGTGCCGGGACCATCGCGCCGTTACGCACTCCGCAGCGGGCCCTACGCTGCTCGGGGTGATCAAGCGGGCGCTCGCCGACGAGTCGTTCCACGAAGCCACCTCGGGCGGGTTCTAGGTGGCCCCGCGGCCGAACGAGCCGTGCGGTAGGGGTGAGCGGGGGGGCCCCCGGGGGGGGCCCCCCCCCCCCCCCCCCCCGGGGGCGGGGCCGGGGGGGGGTTTAGGGGCCCCCGCCCCCGGGGGGGCCGCCC
>NZ_JAIUKC010000129.1:0-3521 GCF_020177435.1 Saccharopolyspora sp. 7B
CCGCTGCGGCCCCCGCGTCCCGGCGCCGAAGCCCGGTCAGCCTCCCCGAAGCCCGCTGAGCCGCGGCCTCGCTGGTCGCGTTCCTGCGCGGCCTCGCCGTGGACCTGGGCGGCGGCCCGTGGTGGGCGATGTGGTTGCCGTACCTGGTCTGCTACGCCACCGGCGGCTGGGAACCCGCCTGGGCCGGTCTCCAGGCGCTGCGCGAGCGCACGCTCGACGTGGACCTGCTGATGATCGTCGCGGCGATCGGCGCCGCCGCAATCGGCCAGGTGCGCGACGGCGGGCTGCTCATCGTCATCTTCGCGACCTCGGGCGCGCTGGAGGCGTACGCGACCGCCCGCACCGAGGACTCCGTGCGCGGGCTGCTCGACCTCGCCCCGGACACCGCGGTGCGGGTGCGCGACGGCGCCGAGGAGCGGGTGCCCGCCGCGGACCTGCTCGTCGGCGACGAGATCGTGGTGCGCCCCGGTGAGCGCATCGGCGCCGACGGCGAGGTCCTCGACGGCGGCAGCGAGGTCGACGAGGCCACCATCACCGGCGAACCGGTGCCCGCCGCGAAGTCCCCCGGGTCCGAGGTGTTCGCCGGAACCCTCAACGGCTCCGGCGCGCTGCGGGTCCGCGTCGCCCGGGACTCCGCCGAGTCGGTGATCGCCCGCATCGTGGCGCTGGTCGCCGAGGCGAGCGAGGCGAAGGCACCGACCCAGCTGTTCGTCGAGAAGGTCGAGCAGCGCTACTCGGTCGGCGTCGTGCTGGCGACGCTCGCCGTGTTCGGGGTCCCGCTGCTGTTCGGCTCGACGCCGACCGACGCGCTGCTGCGCGCCATGACCTTCATGATCGTCGCCTCGCCGTGCGCGGTGGTGCTGGCGACGATGCCGCCGCTGCTGTCCGCGATCGCCAACGCCGGGCGGCGCGGCGTGCTGGTGAAGTCCGCGGTGGTGCTGGAGCGGCTCGCCGACGTGCGACGCGTCGCGCTGGACAAGACCGGCACGCTCACCGAGGGCACCCCGCGGGTCACCGAGATCCGCGTCGAGCCCGGCCGCTCCGCGGACGAGCTGCTCGCCGCGGCCGCGGGCGCGGAGCGGTTCAGCGAGGACCCGCTCGGCCGCGCCGTCGTCGCCGCCGCGCGCGACCGCGGGCTCGCCGTCCCCGCCGCCACCGGTTTCCACGCCACCCCCGGCCACGGCGTGGCGGCCACCGTGGACGGCAGGCGCGTCGAGCTCGCCCGCCCCGCCGACCGCACCGGCCCGGTCGGCGAGGTCGAAGCCGGTGGCCGCACCGCCGTGGTGGTGTCCGTGGACGGGGACCGCGCCGGGGTGCTCGGGCTCAGCGACCGGCTCCGCTCCGACGCGGCCGAGGCCGTCGCCGCGCTGCGCGAGCTGACCGGAACCGAACCCGTGCTGCTCACCGGGGACCACGAACCGGCCGCGCGCCGCGTCGCGGCCGAAGCGGGCCTGCGCGAGGTGCGGGCCGGGCTGCTGCCGGAGCAGAAGGTCGCCGCGGTGGCCGAACTCGGTGACCGCACCCTGATGCTCGGCGACGGCGTCAACGACGCGCCCGCGCTGGCCGCCGCGCACACCGGGGTCGCGATGGGCCGGGCCGGCGCCGACCTCACCCTGGAGACCGCCGACGTCGTGGTCGTGCGCGACGAGCTCGCGGCCGTCGGCAAGCTCGTCGACCTGTCCCGGCGAGCGCGGCGCCTGGTGCGGCAGAACCTGGTCATCGCGGGCGCGTTCATCACCGTCCTCGTGGTGTGGGACCTCGCCGGGAACCTGCCGCTGCCGCTGGGCGTCGCCGGGCACGAGGGTTCGACCGTCCTCGTCGGGCTCAACGGCCTCCGCCTGCTGCGGTCGGGCGCCTGGCGCTGACACGATGACCGGGTGATCACCAGTGCACCGGCTTCCACCGTGGCCGTCCTGATCCACGACGGCTACTACGGGCACGGGACGGGAGCCGGTGCCGCCAACCGCGCGTTCCTGCGCGTGCTGGCCGAAGTGCTGCCCGCGGACGTGCGACTGCTGCTGCTCCCCGTCCGGCTCGCACCGGACAGCCCGGAGCACCGGGAGCACGAACCCCAGGACCTGGCCGGTGTCCTCGCCCGCGCCGAGGTGCATCCGCTCGACAACGGCACCTCCGGCACCGACCGCTTCGGCGGGGTGGCGAACTTCCGGGCGCTGGCCGCGGCCGCCGGTCAGGTGCTCCGCGACCAGGTGGGGCGCCGCGGGGAGAGCTGCCTGTGCATCGCGTTCGACGTGCCGTTCTTCGGCCTCGCCGAGACCGCGCCGGAGCAGGTGCAGCTGGTGCTGGTGCCGCGGTCCACCGGAATGCTGCACCAGCCGCAGGACCTCGCCCGGACGCGCTGGGAACGCCACTGCCTGCTCAGCGCCGTCCGGCGAGGCGCCCGGATCGGCTGGATCTCCCGGTTCATGGCCGAGCACCTGCGCACCGACTACCGCGTTCCGCCCGCCGCGCTGGTGGCGTTGCCCGACGGGCTCACCGACGCCGACCGGCCCAGCCCCGCCGCCGAACTCCTCCCGCCCGGAGCGGACCGCGTCGTGCTGGGAAATCCGAACCTGCGGAACGGCTTCCTGCTGTCGTTCGGCAGGGCCGAACCGTACAAGGGGTTCCAGGACCTGATCGCCGCGCTCGCCCTGGTGCGGCGGCGCCGCCCGCCCGCGCTGGTGCTCGCCGCGGTGAGCGAGGGCCCCGGCCGGACCCGCTTCCAGCAGCGGCTGGTGGCCGAGCTGCGCGCCACCGGCGTACCCGCGGTCTTCCTGGGCGACTTCGACCCGCGGATCCGCTCGCTGCTCACCCGCCCGGAGCTGCGCGGGGTGATCGTGCCCTCGCGCAGCGAACCCTTCGGCCGCATCCCGCTGGAAGCGCACGCCGCGGGCGCGGCTCCCGTCGTCGCTACCCGAGCCGGCGGGCTGGCCGAGCAGATCACCGATGGGCACACCGGGTTCAGCGCCGAACCGGCCGATCCCGCCTCGCTCGCCGCCGCGCTCACCCGGGCGCTCGAACTGACTCCCGCCGCCCGCGCCCGGATGCGCCGCGCCGCGATGGCCGCGACCGTCCACTTCGACCACCGGCTCGCGGTGATCCGGTTCCTGCGCGCCAACGGTTACGGTGTCGGGGCAGAGGAACGGAGGACGGGGTGAGCGACGGGCTGTCCCGCACCATCGGCAGGCACGCGGCGCGGTGGCGCACCGTGACACCGCGCAAGAACGTGCTCGTCGTCGTGCACAACGTCACCGCGATGACCCGGCTGCTGGACGTGCTGCCGGTGTTCGAAGGCGATTTCCGGGTGCAGCTCAGCTACACGTGGAACGGTTCCGACCCGTTCCCCGACGGGCTGCACCGCATGCTCGCCGAACGCGGCATCCCGCTCATCAGCTGGGAACAAGCGCTGCTGACCCGGTTCGACCTCGCCCTCGCGGCGAACCTCGGCGGCCTCGTCGAGATCGACGCACCCATCGTCTCGATTCCGCACGGGATTCGCTACACTAAAGTGCTTTCCCGGAGAA
>NZ_JAIUKC010000130.1:0-29824 GCF_020177435.1 Saccharopolyspora sp. 7B
AGAACCGGAGAACCGGAGAACCGGAGAACCGGAGAACCGGAGAACCGGAGAACCGGAGAACCGGAGAACCGGAGAACCGGAGAACCGGCGCGTCGCTTTCGGGCTGGATCCGCAATGGGTGCTCTACGAAGGCCGCCCCATCGCCTCCGCCCTGGTCATGTCGCACGAGGACCAGCGCGCACAACTCGCGGCAGCGGTCCCGGAAGCGCTCGGCACCGCGGTCGTAGCCGGTGACGCCTGCTACGACCGACTGCTGACCAGCCTCCCCTGGCGCCCCGCCTACCGGCGGGCACTGGGCGCCGATGATCGGACGCTCATCACGATCAGTTCGACGTGGTGGTCGGAATCGCTGCTGGGAAGAGTTCCCGACGTCTTCTCCCGGGTGTTGGACGAATTCCCCTCCGACGAACACCGGTTCGCCGCCATCCTGCACCCGAACATCTGGTACGGGCACGGCCGCAGCGAAGTGCACCGCTTGCTCGCACGGCACCTGCGGGCGGGACTCGTGCTGGTCCCACCGGAATTCGGTTGGCGCGCGACGCTGATCGCCTCCGATTACCTGATCGGTGATCATGGCTCCGTCACCACGTACGGCGCCGTTCTCGGCATCCCCACCCTGCTCGGTTCATTCCCGGCCCGCGAGGTCGCGCCGGGCTCGCTGGTGGACGTCGTCGGTGCCCGCGCTCCGCGGCTGGCCGAGCACGAGCCGATCGGCCCTCGGCTGGCTGCGGCCGAACGGGCCGCCGCCTCGTTCACCGACCTGGGCGGACGGCTCACCTCGCGCCCGGGTGAGGCGGCCGGAGCGGTGCGGCGGGTCTGCTACGAGCTGCTGGAGCTGCCCGAGCCCGAGGAGGAACCACCGGTGCCGCCGGACGACCTCAGCGGTCTCCCCGCACCCGCGGCCTGCCTGCCGACCGCGAGCCGCGCCCGCACCGAGGTCGAACCCGACGGCGGTCTGCGGGTGGTCCGGCATCCCGTGGATCTGCCACGCACCACGGCCGACGGGGCGTTGGTGGTCGCGGCCGAACATCCCGGGCGGAGCTTGCGCGAAGCCGCCGACGTGCTGGTGCTCACCACGGGCGACTGGGGCGAGCACGTGCACGACTGGCTCCGGGACGCGCTCGACGCACGTCCCGGATCGCTGCTGGCCGCAGCGGTGCAGGGCGACGCGTGCCTGGTGCGGACCCGCTCCGGCCGCACGGCGCGGATCAGCCCGCGGGTCCCGGGCGCGGGCCGGCCGATGTGCTTCGCCGCCGCGGTGCACGGCTGGCTCGCCGCAGGCAGGAGCATCGACGAGCTCGGGCCGGAGACCTCGGTGAACGGGGTCCGCGTTCAGCTGTCCTGATCCGACCCCGCGGCGGCCCGCTGCCGTCCCAGCACCATCGCGAGATCCCTCGCTTCCTGCCGTCGGAGCAGTGCCTTCTCGGCGTCCCCCGCCCCATCCAGGGCTTCGGCGAGCAGTTCCAGCGCCGTTACCTGCCAGGACCGCATGCGGAGTTCCGCGAAGACGGCCAGCACCCGTTCCAAGCGCGGCAACGCATCGGCGCCGCCGGTGCGCAGTTCCAGCTCGGCCAGCGGCAGTTCGACCTTCGCCAGGTTGCCGCGTTCACCGTTCGTCCGGAAGACCTCCGCGGCGGCCAGCAGCTCGGGGCGCGCCTCGTCGTACCGCCCCACCGAGACCAGGACCCGACCGGCGTTCAGCCCGTACAACGCGAGCGGACGCGGCCGGTGCTCCGGGGCGAACCGGGAGCGGATGATGGCCCGGGAACGCTCGAAGCACTCCAGCGCCGCCTCGGGGGCGCCCGCGCGCTCGTGCACGAACCCGGTCCACTCGGTGGCGCTCTGCTCCGCGAGCGCGTCCCCGCACTCGACGGCGATGCGGCGGGCCCGTTCGAACTGGACGCGGGCTTCGGCGTCGTCGTGCGCGGCGAACAAGCCGGAACCGTACTGCGAGACCATTCGAGCCAGCACCGCGGCATCGCCGAGGGCTTCGGCGGCGCGGATGCCCGCCAGGTGCGCGTCGAGCAGGTCACCGAACAGGTCTCGGTCGAACTGGTAGGTGAACAGGCTCTCGCAGAGCTGCCAGACCCGGTCGTGGAGGCCGAGGGATTCGGCGACCCGCACTGCGGCGAGCAGGTTGAGCCGCTCGGTGTCCAGGTCGTCCAGCGCCTTCCGCCGCGCCTTCGGCCCGGTGTGCGCGGCGGACACGGAGTCGTACCGCGTGCTGAGGCGGCGGCGGGAGCTCAGCACGACGTCCCGGGCCATCGCGAACGAGTGGTAGTGCTCGACGAGCCTCGTCAGCGCCGCCGCCTGGTCGGCGACGGTGTCCGCATCGCGCCCGGCGTCCTCCGCGTGCCGCTGCAGCAGCGGGTGGATCCGGTACCGGTCACCGGTCACGCCGAGGAGACCGACCCGGCGCAGTTCCGCCAACACCTCTTCCGCCTCGAACTCCGAGGTGCCGAGCAGCGCGGCCACCGCCGCGACGCTGAACTCCGGGCCGGGGTGCAGTCCCAGGAACCGGTACGCGCGGGCCTCGGCGGGCGGCAGCTCCCGGTAGCAGACCTCGAACACGCCGTGCACGAGCCGCTCGCCATCGAAGTGCAGGTGGGTCAGCAGTCCGGAGCCCTCGACGACCCGGTCCACGAAGGACTCGATCGACGACCGCCCGCGCAACCGAGCACCCGCGACGCGCAGCGCCAGCGGAAGCCGACCGCACGCCTCGGCCAGCTTGCGCAGCGCGGCCGGATCCAGCGGGGTCTCCGGCGTCCCGGCCGCCTCCGACACCAGGGCCAGGGCGTCGTCCAAGTCGAAGGGCTCCACGGGGACGTGCTCCACGCCGCCGTCGCCCAGCAGATCCAGCGCGTACCGGGTCGTGACGACCACGCAGCTGCGCGGGGAAGGCGGCAGCAGCGCCTTCACCTGGCGCGAGGTCGCGGCATCGTCGAGCACGATCAGCAGCTCGCGGTGCGCGGTGAGCGTGTGGAACAGGTTCACGCGTTCGCGCTCCGTGATGAGCGCGCCGACCTCGGTGACGCCGAGATCGCGCAGGAAGGCGCCGAGCACGTCGAACGGTCTCGCCGGTCCGGTCGGCGAGGCGCCGCCCAAATCGGCCACCAGCACCCCGTCCGAGAACTCGTCCTGCACCTGGTGCGCCCAGCGCAGCGCCGTCATCGTCTTGCCGACACCGGGCATCCCGGGGAGCACGACCGTCAGCGGGCGCTGCTCGTCGTTCGCGAGCCCCCGCAACCGGTCCAGTTCGGCCAGCTCCACCACCCTGTTCCGGAACCCGTGGTGGCGCGGGTCGCGCGGCAACGTCCGCGGCACCGGGAGCTCGGCGCCGTCGCGCGACTGCACGATGAGCCGCTCGACCCGGCCGGCCTGCACGACGTTGCCGTGCACCGGAGCGCTGTTGCTGTTGTTCGACCAGACTGGTTCGCTCATCGCCACCCCCGGGCCGGTGATCGTCTCGAAGCCGGAGCCTACCTGCCACTCCCGACGCTCCGTGACCGTTCGGACACGAGGCCGGTGACGGGTTTGGTCTTCCGGCGAGCGGATAACCGGTGGGGATGATCAGTGACGACGCGAAGGTGCGGGAGCAGATGGACGACGCGGGCGGAACCCGGCGAACGGATGCCTGCCGATCCGGGCAGGTGAAGCTGGGGCTGATCACCGATCCGGACCTGCCGGAGCAGGTGGCGCGACACCTCGCGGACGAGTTGCCGGAGCACCTCGGCGACGACCGCGAGTGGACGGTCGAAGTGGACGTGGACCCGGTGACCGCCGGCGAGCACAGCACCCGCGACATCCTGCGCGCCACCGCCGACCGGCTGCGGGAACGGGACTGGGACTACGCGATCACCCTCACCGACCTGCCGGTGCGGGTGAACCGGCGGCCGGTGGTCGCCGACGCGAACCTCGACGGCCGGGTCGCGGTGGTCTCGCTGCCCGCGCTGGGCGGCACCCAGCCGTACCGGCGGTCCCGCCAGGTGGTGCTGCAGCTCGTCGACGAGCTGACCGGTCGCGACGGCGGCGCCGACCACCGCTACGGGCTGGACAGCAAGCTCACCGAAGCGGTCGCGCCCATCCGCCGCACCAGCGAGCAGGGCTCCGACGACGGCGAGGTCGACGTCCGCTACACCGCCACCCGCAGCCGCGGCAGGCTCCGGCTGCTCAGCGGCATGGTGCGCACGAACCAGCCGTGGCGGCTGGTGTTCGGGCTGCGCAACGCGCTGGCCGCGGCGGTGGCCACGAGCGCGTTCGGGTTGTCGTCGAGCACGATCTGGCAGATCGGCGACATGCTCGGCGCCGGGCGCCAGGTGCTCGCCGCGCTCGGGTCGGTGGTGATCCTGGTGGGCTGGCTGATCGCCGCGCACGGGTTGTGGGAGAAGCGGCGCCGGGACAGCGCACGGGACCGGGAGCAGGTGCTGCTCTACAACATCTCGACGGTGGCGACGCTGACCATCGGCGTCGGCTGCATGTACGCCGGGCTGTTCGTGATCAACCTGCTGGTGGCGCTGTTCGTGGTCCCGCCGGAGCTGCTGGCGAGCAGTCTGGGGCACGAGGCCGACTTCACCCGGTACCTGGCGCTGGCGTGGGGGTTCACCACGATGGGCGTGATCGCGGGTGCCTTGGGATCCAGCCTGGAGACCGACGCCGCGGTCCGGCAGGCCGCCTACGGCTACCGCGAGGAGCAGCGGCGCAACGAGCGGCGCGCGGAGGACGAGGACGGCGGCTCGGACGGGCGGCGCGCGAGGACCGATCGGGACGAGCAGGACGGGTCGCGGCAGGACGACGACGCCCGCGACGAGGACCGGTCGCCCGGCGAGGACGAGCAGCGCGCGGAGGACCAGCGCCGCGAACAGGACGAGCAGCAGGACTGATCGTCCGGCCCGGCGGTGCGGACGGCCCTCGCACCGCTGGGCCGAACGGGTGATCTCGCGCTGCCGCGCGCGGACCGCGCCCTTCGCGCCGCGCACCTCGCCCGACCAGCGCCGAACCACCGGCCCCGGCGGCCGGGCTACGCCGTTCGTCCGAAATGAGCGAAGGCCGACCAGCTCACACATAGTTGCATGGCGCAACCTTAACGTTAGCCTTGCGAAGCAGGTCGAAGCCGACGGAAGGTGCTCACGTGACCAGTACCCACGAGCAATGGGACATCGTCTCCGGCGTCGGGATGACCGCCCTCGCCGTGGCGGCCGCACGCGCGATCGAATCCCACCGGGACGACCGGCTGATCAACGACCCCTACGCCGAGGGCCTGGTCGCCGCCGCCCGATCCCCGGCGCTCGCCGAGATGGAGAACTCCTCCGCCGAGATGCTGGAGACCATGTCCGGCTACCTCGGCGTGCGGACCCGGTTCTTCGACGAGTACTTCCTGCGCGCCGCCGCGGGCGGGGTGCAGCAGGCGGTGATCCTCGCGTCCGGGCTCGACACTCGCGCGTTCCGGCTCAACTGGCCCGAAGGCCTGCGGGTCTTCGAGATCGACCAGCCGAAGGTGCTGCAGTTCAAGGACGAGACGCTGGACCGGATCGGCGCGCAGCCCGGCAGCGACCGGCGGGTCGTGCCGGTGGACCTGCGCGACGACTGGGCGAGCGCCCTCGAAACCGCCGGGTTCGACGCCTCGCTGCCCACCGCGTGGCTCGCCGAAGGACTCCTGCCCTACCTGCCCGCCGAGGCGGAAGCGCAGCTGCTGGCCATCATCGACCGGTTCTCCGCCCCCGGCAGCAGGATCTCCATCGAGCACATGACCGGACCGCGCGAGGAGTACGTCAGCGACGAGCTCCGGAACCTCGCCCTCGAATGGGGCATGGACCTGCAGGCCCTGTTCAGCACCGACGAGCGCCCCGACCCCGGCGAGGTGCTGGCCGGGCGCGGCTGGAACGTGCGGCGCGAACCCACCAACGAGATCACCGCCGGCTACGGACGCGCGCTGCCCGGCCTCGGGGAACGCTTCGCCGAGCTCGGCTGCATGATCACCGCCTTCCGCGAGAAGTGAGCCCCGCACGCACCGAGCGGCCCGCCTCCCCCACGGGAAGCGGGCCGCTCGCGTTCGCACTTCGTCCTGTCAGCGGCGGAACCGCTGAGCAGCAAGCCCGGGAAGGAGTTCAGCGGACCACCAGCACCGGGCAGCGGGCGTGGTGCACCAGCTTCAGCGCCACCGAACCCACCATCATGCCGGTGAACGCGCCGTGGCCCTTGTTGCCCAGCACCATCATGTCCGCCTGCGGCGACAACCCCACCAGCTCGTCGACCACGTGCCCGCGGATCAGCCGGGGCCGGATGTCGACGTCCGGGAACTCCCGCTGCACCGCCTCCGTCGTGCCGTCCAGCAGCTCGCGGGCCCGCGCCTCCAGTTCGGAGTCCGGAGTGGGCAGCCGGTAGCCGAACTGCACCGGCTGGTGCCAGACGGCGATGGCGTGCACCAGCCCGCCCACCTTCGTGACGTAGTCGGCGGCCCAGCGCAGCGCGCGCCCGGATTCATCGGAGCCGTCGATGCCCACTACCACGGTCTGCGGCATGATCGCATTCCTCTCGGTCGCGTCCCCCGACCGTATGGCACCCGCGGACCGGCGCGCTACTGCTGGTCGACCGCCTGCACGCGGATCACCGCGGAGCCCTCCTCGTCGGAGGCGGCCAGATCGACCTCGGCGCTGATGCCCCAGTCGTGGTCGCCCGCCGGGTCGGCGAAGATCTGGCGCACCAGCCAGCGCTCCGGCTCTTCGGTGATCATCAGCATCGCCGGGCCGCGCGCGTCGGCGTCGGTGCCGATCTCGTCGTACTCGGCGAAGTAGCCGTCCAGCGCCTCTTCCCACGCCTCGGCGCCGAACTCGGGGTCCAGCTCGCCGAGCGGGGTGGTCCAGCGGCGGGCGGCGAGCTCCACGCGGCGGAACAGCGCGTTGCGCACCTGCACCCGGAACGCCCGCTTGTTCTGGGTGATCCCGGCGGGGGCCGCCTCGGCCGCCGCCGGCTCGGCGGTGATCTCGGCACCCGGGTTGCGCAGCCGCTCCCACTCGTCGAGCAGGCTCGAATCGACCTGGCGGACCAGCTCGCCGAGCCACTCCACCAGGTCGGTGAGCTCCTCGGTCTTCGCGTCCGCGGGCACCGTGTGGCGCAGCGCCTTGTAGACGTCCGCGAGGTAGCGCAGCACCAGCCCCTCGGACCGGGCCAGGCCGTAGTGGTTGACGAACTCGACGAAGTTCATCGCCCGCTCGAACATGTCCCGCGCCACCGACTTCGGCGACAGCTCGTGCTCGGCGACCCACGGATGCCCCTTGCGGTACATCTCGTAGGCCGCTTCCAGCATGTCCTGCAGCGGCTTCGGGTAGGTGACGTCCTCCAGCAGCTCCATCCGCTCGTCGTACTCGATGCCGTCGGCCTTCATCTGCGCCACGGCCTCGCCGCGCGCCTTGAACTGCTGCGCCGACAGCACCTGCCGCGGGTTGTCCAGAGTGGACTCGATGACGGAGAGCACGTCCAGCGCGTAGCTCGGCGACTCCACGTCCAGCAGCTCGATCGCGGCCAGCGCGAACGGCGACAGCGGCTGGTTCAGCGCGAAGTCGAACTGCAGGTCCACCGTCAGCCGCACCCGGCGGCCCAGCTCGTCCGGCTCGTCCAGCCGCTCCACCACGTCCGCGGCCAGCAGCGCGCGGTAGATCGCGATGGCGCGCAGGATGTGCCTGCGCTGCGCCGGGCGGTCCTCGTGGTTCTCGGTGAGCAGGTGCTTCATCGCCGCGAACGCGTCACCGGGGCGGTTGATCACGTTGAGCAGCATCGAGTGGCTGACCTGGAAGCTGGAGATCAGCGGCTCCGGCTCGGCCTCCACCAGCTTCTCGAAGGTCTTCTCGCTCCACGACACGAAGCCCTCGGGCGCCTGCTTGCGCACCACCTTGCGCCGCTTCTTCGGGTCCTCCCCCGCCTTCGCCAGCGCCTTCTCGTTCTCGATCACGTGCTCCGGGGCCTGCACCACCACGTAGCCCGCGGTGTCGTAGCCCGCGCGGCCCGCGCGCCCGGCGATCTGGTGGAACTCGCGCGCCTTCAGGTGCCGGGTGCGCACCCCGTCGTACTTGGTGAGCCCGGTCAGCAGCACGGTGCGGATCGGCACGTTGATGCCGACGCCCAGCGTGTCCGTCCCGCAGATGATCTTCAGCAGCCCCGCCTGCGCCAGCTGCTCCACCAGCCGCCGGTACTTCGGCAGCATCCCCGCGTGGTGCACGCCGATGCCGTGGCGCACCAGCCGGGACAGCGTCTTGCCGAAGCCCGCGGTGAACCGGAAGTCGCCGATCGCCTCCGCGATCTTGTTCCGCTGCTCGCGGGAGGCGACGTTCACGCTCATCAGGCCCTGCGCCTGCTCCATCGCCGACGCCTGGTTGAAGTAGACGACGTAGACCGGGGCCTGGTTGCCGCCCAGCAGCTCCTCGATCGTCTCGTGCAGCGGCGTCAGCGCGTAGCGGAAGGTCAACGGGATCGGGCGCTCCGCCGAGCTCACCACCGCCGTCGAACGGCCGGTGCGGGCGGTGAGGTCCCGTTCGAAGCGGGTGACGTCGCCGAGCGTCGCCGACATGAGCACGAACTGGGCCTGCGGCAGCTCCAGCAGCGGCACCTGCCACGCCCAGCCGCGCTCCGGTTCCGCGTAGAAGTGGAACTCGTCCATCACGACCTGGCCGAGCTCGGCCTGCTCGCCGTCGCGCAGCGCCAGGTTCGCCAGGATCTCCGCGGTGCAGCAGATGATCGGCGCGTCCGCGTTCACGCTGCTGTCACCGGTCATCATGCCGACGTTGTCGGCACCGAAGACGTCGACCAGCGCGAAGAACTTCTCCGAGACCAGCGCCTTGATCGGCGCGGTGTAGTAGCTGCGCTTGCCCTCGGCGAGGGCGGTGAAGTGCGCGCCGGTGGCGACGAGGCTCTTGCCGGAGCCGGTGGGGGTGCTGAGGATGACGTTCGCCCCGGTCACCACCTCCATCAGCGCTTCTTCCTGCGCCGGGTAGAGCTCGATGCCCTGCTCGGTGGTCCAGGTGGTGAAGGCGTCGAGCAGCGCGTCCGGTTCGGGCGAGGCGGGGAGGTGGTCAGTCAGCTTCATGGCACCCCCGATCGTCCCTGGTCAGCTCCGACGCGCCGCAAGCGGGGTCCGCTGCGGCGGCGCGCCGCGACAGACCTCTGCTCCGCCCGCCGGGTCGGCCGATCCGCCCGCGCTCACTCTTCCGAGTGATGACCGGGGGCGCGGGGGTGGATCGGAGCAGCGGGGATCACCGAGACTGGTCGCCATGCCGGAGCGAATGGTGCGGTTCGTGGGTGGGCCGCTGGACGGACGAACGCAGGACCTGCGCGACTCCGAAGCCGTACTCGGCAGACTCCTCCGGCACATCCACCTGCACGACGGGCCCAAGATCGAGACCTGCTACCGGCTGCGGTACACGCCGGAAGCGGGCTGGGAGTACCACTTCAGCGGGCACTGACCGGCCCAGCGCACAGGCGCCGCGCGGGCGCTCCCCGCGCACCGAGCACGAGCCCTCCGCACGCGCCGACCGGAAGCCCGCCCACGTGGCGGCCGGAAGCCCGTCCCGGACGGCGGGGCGGGCGGCTGACCTCGCGGAACGCCGCTGCGCGCGCCAGTGCGCCCCGCGGAATCTTGGGACGTGGGTCACAGGAGAAGCGGCGTTCCGGGCCGGTGCGGAGTCCTACCATCGACTGTCATGGCGCCCACTGACCGGCTCTCGACGACGAGCAGCCCCCGGCCCGGGCTCAGCCTGGCCGGCGAATTCCCCCGGCCGACCCACGAGCAGTGGCTGGAGCAGGTGGAGAAGGTCCTGCGCCGGACCGGCCGCATCCGCCAGGACGATCCGTCGCCTGCCGACGCCGCGGCGCTGCTGGACTCCCCCGGGTACGACGGCTTCACGGTGCGACCGCTGTACTCCGCCGACGCGGACCTGCCGGCCGCGGGCGTGCCCGGGTTCGCGCCGTTCGTGCGCGGCAGCAGGCCGCAGGGGTCGGTGGCGGAGGGCTGGGACGTGCGCCAGTCCCACGGCGGCCCGGACGCGACGGCGGTGAACCGGGAGGTCCTCGCCGACCTCAACGGCGGCGTCACCTCGCTGCTGCTGCGGTTCGGCGCGGGCGGGCTCGCGGTGGGCGACCTCGGCGACGCGCTGCACGGCGTGCACCTGGACATGATCGGCGTGGTCCTCGACGCCGGGGACGAGGCACCGGCCGCGGCCGCCGAGCTGCTGCGGCTCGCCGCCGAGCAGGACGTGGCGCCCAGCGCGCTGCGCGGCAACCTCGGCGCCGATCCGCTCGGCGTGCAGGCCCGCACCGGTCGCGAGACCGGCCCCGAGCAGGCGGTGGAGCTCGCGCGGCGCTGCGCCGCGGAGCACCCCGGGTTGCAGGCGATCACCGTCGACGCGCTGCCGTACCACGACGCGGGCGGCTCCGACGGCGAAGAGCTCGGCGCCTCGCTGGCCGCCGGGGTGACCTACCTGCGCTGGCTGACCGAGGCGGGACTGGACGCCGACACCGCCTGCGGGCTGCTGGAGTTCCGCTACGCCGCGACCGCCGACCAGTTCCTCACCATCGCGAAGCTGCGCGCCGCGCGGCGGGTGTGGGAGCAGGTGGCGCGCCGCTGCGGCGCCGCCGAGCCCGCCCGCGCCCAGCGCCAGCACGCGGTCACCTCCTCGGCGATGCTGACCCGCCGCGATCCGTGGGTGAACATGCTGCGCAGCACGATCGCCACCTTCGCCGCCGGGGTCGGCGGGGCGCAGGCCATCACCGTGCAGCCCTTCGACGCCGCGATCGGCGCTCCCGACGAGTTCGCGCGCCGCGTCGCCCGCAACACCCAGGCGCTGCTGCTCGACGAGTCGCACCTGGCGCAGGTCATCGATCCGGCGGGCGGCTCCTGGTACGTGGAAGCGCTCACCGACGAGCTCGCGCGGGCCGCGTGGCGCTGGTTCCAGGAGATCGAAGCCGCCGGTGGGCTGCCCGCCGCGCTGTGCTCCGGGCTGGTCGCCGACCGGCTCGCCGCCACCTGGGACCGCCGCCGGGCCGCCATCGCCGACCGCAGCGAACCGATCACCGGGGTCAGCGAGTTCCCGAACCTCGGCGAGGAACCGCTGCATCGCGCACCGGTCCCGGCTCCGCCGGGCGGCGGGCTGCCCCGGGTGCGCTACGCCGAGGAGTTCGAGGCGTTGCGCGACGCCGCCGACGCCTGCGCGCAACGACCCCGGGTCTTCCTCGCCACGCTCGGCCCGCTGGCCACCTACACGGCGCGGTCCTCGTTCGCGCGGAACCTGTTCGCCGCGGGCGGGCTGGACGCCGTCGAAGCCGGCCCGACCGAGACCACCTCGGACGTGCTCGCCGCCTACGCCGAGAACCCGTCGCCGGTGGCGTGCCTGTGCTCGGCCGACAAGGTCTACGGCGAGCGCGCCGCCGACACCGCGCGAGCGCTCAAGGAAGCGGGCGCGCAGACCGTGCTGCTGGCCGGGAAGCCGGGGCGACCACCGTCCGAAGTGGACGGTCTGGTGTTCACCGGCTGCGATGCCGTCGAGGTGCTGCGCGCGGCGCACCGCACGTTGGGAGTCGAGTGATGAACCACAGCATCCCCAACTTCGCCGACATCCCGCTGGACCGGGACGCCGAGCCGGCGGCCGCCGCGAACTGGAACTCGGCGGTCCTGTCGGCCACCGGCAAGGAATCCGACGCGCTGGTGTGGGAGGCCCCCGAGGGCATCGGGGTGAAGCCGCTCTACACCGCGGCCGACACCGAGGACCTCGACTTCCTCGGCACCTACCCGGGCATCGCACCGTTCCTGCGCGGCCCGTACCCGACGATGTACGTCAACCAGCCGTGGACGGTGCGCCAGTACGCCGGTTTCTCCACCGCCGCGGCGTCGAACGCGTTCTACCGCCGCAACCTCGCCGCCGGGCAGAAGGGCCTGTCGGTGGCGTTCGACCTGGCCACCCACCGCGGTTACGACTCCGACCACCCGCGGGTGTCGGGTGACGTGGGCATGGCCGGGGTGGCGATCGACTCGATCTACGACATGCGCCAGCTGTTCGACGGGATCCCGCTGGACGAGATGAGCGTGTCGATGACGATGAACGGCGCCGTGCTGCCGGTGATGGCGCTCTACATCGTCGCCGCCGAAGAGCAGGGCGTGGCACCGGAACAGCTCGCGGGGACCATCCAGAACGACATCCTCAAGGAGTTCATGGTCCGCAACACCTACATCTACCCGCCGCAGCCGTCGATGCGGATCATCTCCGACATCTTCGCCTACACCTCGCGGCGGATGCCGAAGTTCAACTCGATCTCCATCTCCGGCTACCACATCCAGGAGGCCGGAGCGACGGCCGACCTGGAGCTCGCCTACACCCTCGCGGACGGCGTGGAGTACCTGCGCGCGGGCCGGCAGGCCGGGCTGGACATCGACTCGTTCGCCCCGCGGCTGTCGTTCTTCTGGGGCATCGGGATGAACTTCGCGATGGAGGTCGCGAAGCTGCGCGCGGCGCGGTTGCTGTGGGCGAAGCTGGTGAAGGAGTTCGGCGCGAAGAACCCGAAATCCCTGTCGTTGCGCACTCATTCGCAGACCTCCGGTTGGTCGCTGACCGCTCAGGACGTGTACAACAACGTGGCGCGCACCTGCGTGGAGGCGATGGCCGCCACCCAGGGGCACACCCAGTCGCTGCACACCAACGCCCTCGACGAGGCGCTGGCGCTGCCCACCGACTTCTCCGCGCGCATCGCCCGCAACACCCAGCTGCTGCTGCAGCAGGAGTCCGGCACCACCCGCGTGATCGACCCGTGGGGCGGCAGCCACTACGTCGAACGACTCACCGCCGATCTCGCCGAACGCGCCTGGGCGCACATCACCGAGGTCGAGGACGCCGGTGGCATGGCGCAGGCCATCGACGCGGGCATCCCGAAGCTGCGCGTCGAGGAGGCCGCCGCGCGCACCCAGGCGCGCATCGACTCCGGGCGGCAGCCGCTGATCGGCATCAACAAGTACCGCTTCGACGGCGACGAGCAGATCGAGGTCCTCAAGGTCGACAACGCCGAGGTCCGCGCCGAGCAGCTGGACAAGCTGCGCCGGTTGCGGGAGGAGCGCGACGAGGCCGCCTGCCAGGACGCGCTGCGGCGCCTCACCGGCGCCGCCGAGGCCGCGATGTCCGACGAGCGCCCCGACGACCTCGACCACAACCTGCTCACCCTCGCCGTGGACGCGGCGCGCGCGAAGGCGACCGTCGGCGAGATCTCCGACGCGATGGAGAAGGTCTTCGGCCGCCACGCCGGCCAGATCCGTACGATCTCCGGGGTGTACCGGGAGGAATCGGGACCGTCGAAGTCCTTGGAGCGGGCGCTGGAGGTCGTCGAGCGCTTCGCCGAGGACGAGGGCCGCCGTCCCCGCATCCTGGTCGCCAAGATGGGCCAGGACGGCCACGACCGCGGCCAGAAGGTGATCGCCTCCGCGTTCGCCGACGTCGGCTTCGACGTGGACGTGGGCCCGCTGTTCCAGACCCCCGCCGAGGTCGCGCGCCAGGCCGCCGAGTCCGACGTGCACATCGTCGGGGTGTCCTCGCTGGCCGCCGGGCACCTGACGCTGGTGCCCGCGCTGCGCGACGAGCTCGCCGCGGTGGGCCGCGAGGACATCATGGTCGTCGTCGGTGGCGTGATCCCGCCCGCGGACTTCGACGCGCTGCGCGAAGCGGGCGCGAGCGCGATCTTCCCGCCGGGCACGGTGATCGCGGACGCGGCGCTCGGCCTGCTGGAAGAGCTCCGAACCCGGCTCGAACTCGACTGATGCCGCGCGAGATCGACGTCGCGGACTACGCCGAGGGCGTGCTGGGGGGCTCCCGCACGAAGCTGGCGCAGGCCATCACGCTGGTCGAGTCGACCAAACCGGCGCACCGGGCCAAGGCCCAGGAGCTGCTGGTCCAGCTGCTGCCGCACAGCGGTGGCGCGCACCGGGTGGGCATCACCGGGGTGCCCGGGGTCGGCAAGTCCACGTTCATCGAGTCGCTCGGCACCTCGCTGACCGCCGCCGGGCACCGGGTGGCGGTGCTGGCGGTGGACCCGTCCTCGACCCGGACCGGCGGCAGCATCCTCGGCGACAAGACGCGGATGGCGGCGCTGGCGGCGGATCCGGCGGCGTTCGTGCGCCCCTCCCCCTCCGCGGGGACGCTCGGCGGCGTCGCCCGCGCCACCCGGGAGACCGTCGTGCTGATGGAGGCCGCCGGGTTCGACGTGGTGCTGGTGGAGACCGTCGGCGTCGGGCAGTCCGAGGTCACGGTGGCCGGCATGGTCGACTGCTTCCTGCTGCTGACGCTGGCGCGGACCGGCGACCAGCTGCAGGGCATCAAGAAGGGCGTGCTGGAGCTCGCGGACCTGGTGGCGGTGAACAAGGCCGACGGCCCGCACGAGATGGACGCGCGCAAGGCCGCGCGCGAACTGCGCTCGGCGCTGCGGCTGCTCACCCCGGTCAGCGCCTCGTGGACGCCGCCGGTGGTGACGTGCAGCGGCCTCACCGGCGGCGGCCTGGGTGCGCTGTGGGAGCAGGTCGAGCAGCACCGGGCGACGCTGGCGGAGTCCGGCGAGCTCGCCGAGAAGCGCAGCCGCCAGCAGGTGGAGTGGACCTGGGCGCTGGTGCGCGACCAGCTGATGGCCGAGCTCGCCGCGCATCCCGCCGTCCGGGAGCTCGTCGACGACGTCGAGTCCGAGGTGCGCGCGGGAGGGCTCACCGCCTCCCTCGCCGCGGACGAGCTGCTGCGCGCGTTCCGCGAGCGGTGACCGAGCGCTGCATCCGCTCGGGACGTCCGAGGATCATGGCCCGCACGTCCGCACGGGTCGTCGAGGCCGAGCCGGTCGGCGACGCGGGAATCGACGCGTTGATCCGGCAGTGCAGCGCCGAGGTCGTACGCGAGGCTCCTCCGCTGAGCGGGGCGAAGGACCGCGCCCGCCACTGCCCGCAGGCCGGGCATTCGGGTAGTGCGGCTGCTCCGGATGGCCGTTCTTCCGGACTTTCCGGGAGGTTTCGCCCTGCCGAGGCGCCCGGAGGCGGTACACCGTCCTCGGACACTCGCTTCGGAGGTCGGGATGGCCGAGGAGATCCGCAACGTCTTCGCCGGAACCGCGCGCAACGTCGTGCAGGTGGGCAAGGTCGACGGCGACGTGCACTTCCACCAGCGGGCCGCTCCGGAGGCCCCGGTGCCGAAGCAGTTGCCCGCCCGCGTCGCGCACTTCACCGACCGCGAGACCAGCTTGGCCGCACTGGACTCCTGGCTGGCCGACCCTTCTGCGCCGACCTGGCTGATCGTCGGTTCCGGGGGCGTCGGGAAGACGTCGCTGGCCGCCTGCTGGGCGCACCGGGTGCGGGACCGGTTCCCCGACGGCGACCTGTACGTGGACCTGCGCGGCCACCACGTCGATCGCAGGCGGGACGCGAGCGAGGCGCTGGACGAGATGCTGCGCGCGCTGGGCGTTCCCAGCGAGCGGTTGCCCGTGGACGCCGACGCGAAGTCCTCGATGTACCGGACGCTGCTGACCGGTCGCCACATCCTGATCGTGCTCGACAACGCCGCCGGCGCCGAGCAGGTCCGCCCGCTGCTGCCCGGTTCCCCGCCCTGCCGGGCGTTGATCACCAGCCGCAACCGGTTGACGAGCCTGACGGCCAGAGAAGGAGCCACCCGGATGTCGCTGGACGTGCTGCCACCGGACCGCGCGATCGAACTGCTCCGCAAGGCCGCGGGCGCCGACCGGGTCGACGCGGAACCCGATGCCGCCGTCGCACTGGCCCGGTACTGCGGATTCCTGCCGCTGGCACTGCGCATCGCCGCAGAACGGCTCGTCGCCGGAGCGCACCTGCGGGTCGCCGAGCTCGTCGAGGAGCTGGCCGACGAGCGCGACCGGCTGGACGCGCTGACCGTCGAAGAGGACGAGTTCACCACGGTGCGGGCGGTCTTCTCCTGGTCCTACCGCTCGCTGCCAGCGGACGCGGCGCGCCTGTTCCGGCTGCTCGGGCTCGCCGAGACCCCCGACATCGGCTTGGACGCCGCGACGGCGCTGAGCGGGCTCACGCGCAGCAAGACCCGCCGGTTGCTGGACGTCCTGGTCGGAGCGCACCTGCTCGACGAGCACCGGGCGCAGCGCTACCGCTTCCACGACCTGCTCGGCCTCTACGCCGCCGAATGCGCGCGGCACGATGAGAGCGAGGCGGCACGTGACGCCGCGGTGCGCGGGCTGCTGTCCTGGTACCTGCACGCGACGATCGCCGCGTCCTGGCCGGCGGCGCCGAGCTTCACCCGGATCCCGATGGACACGCCCGATTCCCCCGGCTCCATACCGGAATTCGCCGATCGCCCGGCCGCGCTGCACTTCTACGACGAGGAGCGCGAGAACCTGAAGGCCGCGGTCCGGCAGGCTTCGGCACGCGGGGAGCACGTCTTCGGCTGGCAGCTGCCGGTGGCGATGTTCGCCTTCATGCTGTCGCGGCGGCCGGTGGCCGACTGGCTGGAGACGCACCGCATCGGGCTCGCGTCCGCCCGCGCGCTCGGCGACGAGCTCGCCGAAGCCTGGCTGCTGACCAGCGACGCCATCGCGTGGGGAACGGTGCACGAGCACCAGAAGGCGCTGGCGGAGCTGCAGCGCGCGGTCTCCCTGTGGGAACGGGTCGGCCCGGAGTGGGCGCACGCGTGGGCGCTGCGCGACCTCGGCAGCGTGTACTACGGGCTGGGCCGCGACGCGGAGGCCGACGAGACGCTGGAGCGCGCTTACGCCATGCACGTCGCGCTGGGCGACGAGTGGGGCGAGGCCACCGCGTTGAGCGCGCTGGCCAAAGCCGAGTGCCGCCTCGGGCAGTTCGACGAGGCGATCCCGCACCTGCACCGGGCCATCGCGATCCGCCGCTCGCACGGCGACCGCCGCAACGAGGCCAGCTGCTTGAGCGAGATCGGCCTGGTGCTGGGAGCGATGGGCAGCACCGACGAGGCCGCCGAGCACTTGGAGCAGGCGCTGGCACTGCACCAGGAGACCGAGTACGGCTACGGCGAGGCCCTGGACCGCGAGCGGCTCGCCGACCTCTACGAACGCACCGGACGTCCCGAACAGGCTCGCGAGCAGCGCCGGACCGCGGCGCTGCTCTACGACGAACTCGGCGTCCCGCACGAGATCACCGGGTGAAGTCCGTACCGGTTCGGTCGCGCGGCGGGCGGACGGACACCCCGGGCACCCGTGCGGACGGCCGTCCCGGAGCGGTGGCGGACAATGCGGGCATGGATCTCAAGGTGGACCCCGGTTCCGGGGTGAGCCCGTTCGAGCAGGTGCGGTCCGGGATCGCCGAGCGGATCAACTCCGGGCAGCTGCCGGTGGGCGCGAAGCTGCCGACGGTGCGGGCGCTCGCGGCGGACCTGGGCATCGCGGCGAACACCGCGGCGAAGGCGTACCGCGAGCTGGAGCAGGCCGGGCTGATCGAGACCCGCGGCCGGGCGGGCACCTTCGTCGCCGCGTCCGGGGACCAGAGCAGCCGCCGCGCCGCCGAAGCCGCCGCCGCCTACGCGCGCACGACCTGCGACCTCGGCATCCCGCCGCAGGAAGCGCTCGCGATCGTCCGCGCCGCTCTCGGCCTCCCCGGCTGACCGGCGCCCGGCGGGCCCGGGAACCGCACCACGTCAGCCGTCGAGCCCGGCGAGCAGTTCGCGCAGCGGTGCGGCGAGGTCGGGGTGGTCGCCCATGTCGACGCGGTGCAGGGCACGGGCGGCGACGTAGCGCAGCGCGGTGGGCCCGTCCGGACCGTCGAGGACATCGGCGAACGTCTCCCGCACCTTCGCGGCGACCGGCGGCACGAGCAGGCTGCAGCAGTACAGCGAAGCCGCGTCGGTGCCCGCCGGTCCGCGCCCCCACAGCTCCCAGTCCAGCAGGCCGAACCGCGGCCGGACCAGGTTCGCCCAGTGCAGGTCGCCGTGCACGGTGTCCCAGTGCTGGACGTCCAGCTCGTGACCGAGCTTCTCCCGCACGGCCCGCTGGATGTCGGGTTCGTCGTTGCGCAGCCGCAGCGTCGGTACCACCCGGATCGTCTCCAGCGCGGTGCGCAGCTCCGACCACCACTGCTCGGGCAGGTCGACCTCGGCGCGCAGCACGTCGGTATCCGAGCAGCGCTGCCCCGGCACGAAGGTCATCAGCTCGGCGCGCTGCCGCCGCGTCTCCGCCAGTTCCCACTCCACCAGGCCGAGCACCCGCGGTTTGCGCACACCGGTGATCGCGTTGGCGTCGGCGTTGCCGGTCCACCAGTCCCCGTCGGCCCACCGGATCTCCTCGGAGACCACCCGCAGCCAGCGCGGGCCTTCGGCGCCGAGCACGGCCGCGCCGATGGACCGCTGCCGCCACCCGAGCACCGGCTCGCCGACCACGCGCACCGCGAAGTGCTCCGCGGCCCGGTCCAGGTTCTGCCGCATCCACGCGGCGAACATCTCGTCGGCTTCGTCGTTGGCTTCGTCGTTCGGAATCTCGTTCGGTGCCACCACCCGATCATGTGCCATCGGGTGGTGGCCCGCTCATCTCGGTCCCGTTCGCACCGTCCCCCGGGGCGGCCCGCGCCGGATCCACCCGGACCAGCCGAGGCCGGACGCGCACACCGAAGCACGGGTCCACAGTGAACTACTCGGTGGTGGGGCGCTGCGAAGCACTCCCCGTTCCCCGTCCGCCTCGGCTGATGACCCCGAAGACCAGGACCGATACGAGCAGCACCACCCCGACCAGCGACCAGATCCCGCCGGGCAGCCCGGAACCGGTCACGATCCCGTAGGCCACCGGAGCCAGCAAGAGGCCGCCGTTGACGCCGCCCGAGAACGCGCCCATGTTGCGCACCAGCAACCGCGGCGACGAGATCTCCTGCACGTACCCCAGGAACGCCGGCCCGATGACCATCTCCCCGATCGTCCACACGATCGTCGAGAGCACCAGCAGCCACAAACTGGGGTGCAGTCCGATCATCCCGAACCCGGCCGCGGCGAACAGCAGGCCCACCACGATCGCCCGGGTGTTGCTCCACTGGGCGGTCGCGATGTTCAGCGGCAACTCGATGACGACGACCATCGCGGCATTGAGGAACAGGATCACCCCGGCCACCAGCGGCGAGAGTCCCAACCGGCTGACGATGTAGAGGCTCAGCACGGTCGAAGGCAACGCGAACGCGAGCTGGGCCGGAAAAGCGGTGAGCATGAACGTCCAGAACCGCGCTTCGTCGCGGACCGAGCCGTGCCAGGCGTTGCCGCCGGTGCGCTCGCGTTCGCCCGGCACCTCGTACCCGACGGCCCACTTCCGGACCAACACCGCCGCGATCAGCCCGAACGCGGCATTGACCAGGAACAGCAGCGAGAACTGCCCCCAGGCGTAGAGCACCGACCCGATCGCCGGGCCCAGCCCCATCCCGACGTTGATGCACAGCCGCAGCGCCGCGAACGCGACCTTGCGGTGCTCGGCATCCACGGAACGGGTGATCAGGGTGTAGCAGGCGGGATTGACCATCTCGTAGCAGAAGCCCCACACCACGGTCGCGCAGACCAGCGCGATCGGCTGCGCGGCCACGGCCGCCACCAGCAAGGCCACCGCCTGCACGCCGAGGGCCAGCGGGATGGCGCGGCCGGGAGAAAGCCGGGACAGGGTCGCCGGCATCGAGACGTCGGCCAGCAGTCCGCCCAGGCCGAAGCATCCGACGATCAACGTCACCAGCCCGGCGGAGACGTGCGCCCCTTCGGTCAGGTACAGCCCGAAGAACGGCAGCAGCACGCAGCCGGTGCGGAACACCAGGACCGCCAGCAGCAACGACCTGAGCGGCGCGAGCTGCGTCAACGACTCGGATCGGAACGCACTGCGGAGCACTCGACCACCTCGGAAGTCTGGTACCGGTTTCGTCGCCGATCCGCTCGACGAGCGGAACGGATGCGGCAACGGGTTTCACCACCGATTCGACCGCGCCCGTCCCGTGGTGCGCACGCGGACCAGCTCGGCGACCTTCGCCATCCGCTGCTCGCATTCGGACACCGAACCAGCCACCACCACCGCGAAACCGATGCGGGCGAAGTACCTCCTGCCCGGTTCGGGACGGATCAGCGTACCGGGCTCCACCAGCCAGGTCACCCGGTGCAACCACGGCAGCTCACCCTCTGCGGCATCCAGCTCCAGTGCGTCCACGACGCCGGATTCGTCGGTGTAGAAGAACCGGATTCCCGCTACCCGCGAGCGGACGACCCGCAACGTCGGCGGCACTCCCGCGGCCACGTCGGCCGCGGCAGCAGCCATGTCCACCCCCGTCGCCAGCTCGGCCAGGTCGGGGATGAGGTCGCCGCCGGAACGGCCGTTGACCTCGACCAGCCGAGGCCCACGTGCGGTCAGCCGCAGCTCGGTGTGCGTCACGGTGTTGTCGACGCCCAACGCCGAGTGCGCCGCGCGGACCACATCTCGCACCTGCTGCGGATCGGCCACGAGATCGGCCGGGTCGGCCACGACGTGCCCGAGTTCCTCGAAGTGCGGCGGATAGCCCAGCACCTTCCGGGCGAAGACCGGGCTCTCCACCACTCCGCCGTGGACCGCGCTGTCGACGCTGATCTCCGGGCCGTCCAGGTATTCCTCGACGAGCACGCCGCTGTGGTGCTCCCACGGCTCCGGCAGGCCGCTCGCGAAGGCCCGGTCGAACGCGGGTTCCAGCTCGGCGGGGCAGTCCACTTTCGACACCCCGAAGCTGGCCGACAGCGAACGGGGCTTGACCACGACCGGGTAGCCGATCCGGGCAGCCGCCTCGGCCGCCTCGGCCGCCGAGGTGACCAGCTCCGCCGCAGCGGAGGGGACGCCGTCCGCGTCCAGCGCCAACCGGGTGGCCCACTTGTCACGGCAGCGCGCCGCACCCTGCGGTGGACATCGCGGCACCCCCAGTTCCGCGGCGATCACCGCCGCCAGCTCGACGCAGGGCTCGTGGTAGGTCAGCACCCCGGCGACTGCGTAGCGCTGCGCGGCGCGCCGCGCGGTGGCCACGATCTCCGCGGTGTCCGCGGGATCGATCCGAAGTTCGGCGGTGATGTACTCGCGCTCCCAGGTCACCGGATCAGGAGTGAGCAGGACGATCGGATACCGCTCGGCGATCTTGCCGAGCATGTACTCCCGGTACTCGCTCTGACCGCCGCTCAACACCAGCAGGACCGGATCCAAGAGAACCTCCCAGTTCGTCTCACCGGGCGGGTGACCCGGAGATCTTCCACCGCGGGCACCGGCAGGCCGCATTGTCCGCCTCCTGGCGGCCTCCCGCGCCGCCGACGCGCGGGAGCTCACGCTCACGCGGCCGGCCCGCGCCGTGCTCAACGGTCCTCGCCCGTGATCGGTGCTCCGGGGGCCACGATCAACGAGGAAGTACCGTCGTGCCGCTCCGGTCAAGCACGCACGCCGGAGAACACGTCGTAGTGTTCGCCGGGGATGACCTCCCGATTCACCTCGGACAGCCCGGCCTTCTCCAGCACCGCGACCAGCTGCTCGTGCGGCAGGTAGTGCGAACGCCGCTCGAACTCGTAGACGTTCCCGTCCACCCGCAGCTCGCTGTTCCACACCCGCATTCCGGTTTCCGGGTGCGGAGTCACCGTCTCGGACAGCTCCACGACGTGTCCGCCGACCACCATGCGCGGGCGCCGAGTCACCTGCGGCTCGGTGCGTTCCAGATCCTCCGCGCGAGTGATGTCGATGTAGAGACGGCCGCCGCCGGGGCGCACGCAGCCGACGAACTGCCGCAGCGAATCGACGAGCGCTTCCGAGTCAGGCGAAGCGTCATCGTCCCAAGTACCGCCGTAGAGGTAAGATCCCCCGCCGCGGCACAGCACGACGTCGAACGAATCCTCGTACCGCTGCACCAAGCCGTCCCAGGTCAGCAGTTCGGGGGTGAGCTCGACTCCGGCGAGGCGGGCGTTGCGCTCGAAGTGGCGCAGCATCGCGGCGCTACCGTCGGAGCAGGTGACGTCGTAACCGCGTTGAGCGAGTTCGATCCCGGGGAATCCGGATCCGCAAGCGCAGTCGAGGACGCGCTTGCCCTCCGGAGGGCCGATCCACTTCGCGATGCTCTCGACCGCCAGGTCCCGCTCGAATTCGAAGTGCACGCAGAACTCCCAGAGGGCGCCGATATCCGGCTCACCCTCCTCGATACACTTGATCAGCCGCGGCTCGTTGATCTCCAGCGTTTCGCCATCGGAATCACCCTGCGGATTCATGCTGCCACCTTCTTCGTCTGTTCGGAGTTCTGATCACACGTAGCCGTACGAGCTGAGCACGTCGCCGAGCACCGACTCGGCGATTTCGCGATGCCGCGCGGTGAAGACCTCGCGCCAAGCGCCGATCTGGCCTTTGAAGAACGAGAAGGAGTCCTCCCGGAAAATCTTCTCGGCGACCTCGGCAGAGCTCGACCGGGATCCGACGAAGTCGAGTACCCGCCGGATGGCGGCGTCCTGGCGCTGTTCGGTTCCGAGCCCACGTGGCCCGACCAGCTCCTCGAAGGACACCGCGCACACTTGCGGATGGTGCAGCAGCCACAGCGCACGCCGATGGTCTCCCATGCACGGGAACGCTGGATCGCTCAGCGCGTACTCGAGCTTCTCGTCCATCGTGGGGAACGAGTTCAGGATGGCGCTGAAAACCTTGAACTCGCTGAAGTTCCCGAATCCCGCGGCCGTCTTGCCCGACAGGAAGTTCACCATCGAAAGGATCACGTCCCGCGGGTCGCGGTACATGAAGATGATGCGCGGCTCGCCGGTATCGGCCCACTCCTGGATGAAGTTGCCGTCGATCTTCTTGATGTCCAGCTCGGGGAGGATCCAGCAGACGTTCTCCGGGGTGTCCGAGAACCGCGAGCCGATGCTGCGGGAACGCGCTTGAGCCACCAGCTCGGAGTTGACCAGGGTGGCTCCGTACCGATTCTCCAGCGGCAACCCCAGCCGGGCCTGCCACGCCCAGCCGAGCGCCTCCCACGCTTGCCCGGTGACCTGGTCGAACACGTCCGGATCGGCGTTCTCCAGCTCAGCGGCCCGCTCCGCGCCGTGGACGAGCCGGGCCGCGCGCAGGCGCGCTGGCCGGGAGAGTTCCGGCCGGATGTCATCGGTGATCCGGGACTGGCCGTACATCCCGTACCCGAGCGCGACCATCAACTCCTGAATCAGGTGAGTACCGGACTTCATCAGCGAAACGATGAGGACGCGCTCAGCGGGCCCGCTCGACGAGAAGGGTTCAGTCGACATTCTTGACACACGCTCCGGATCTCGTTCTTCTACAGCGAGCCACGCCGCAGGACCGACCGACACGACAATGCGCAAAGTTCAGCACGCAGAAGTTCCACACCTCCCCCACCCGATAACGGAGAGCACCGAAATTCCAGGAACCGACGTCAAGAACGAGAACCGATCGGCGAAGCAAAACAGAAGATGATCCGCGCTATCGAGCGGACCTTCGAACCACCGGACCCTCGGAGTTCGCCACTTAATTCGTTGATAACTTCTACACGACCCGACGAGCCGCGGTCAAGCGATCATCACCACGGCGCCGAGGCGCATCCCCAAAACCACCGATCGGAGCATTTCCCACCACTTCAGCCCACCCGGAACGGCCACGAGCGAACACCCTCAATTCCGACATAAACGACCGGGAAAAACGTGATCGGCGAGAGGGCTACCTCCTCGGCGGGGAAAGCACCTAGAGTATCGACTTCTACAACGAGGGGGCTAGTTGTACGGGCAATAATACGGGACGAATGGACTCGTCCCCGGCGCGCCGCAGTCAGGCGCTCGTCCAGCACCACACCGCCGGTTCACGCCGGCCGGAGATGTCGTGCGGCACCGCCTGCACCGAGATCTCCTCGACCACTCGCGAGGTCTGCCGAGGCGCCGTTCACCGCTGCGAACCAGCCGGATGGACGCCCGCGGCCGACCCATCACCGAGCCACCGTCCCGACGACCCACGGCCGGCCCGCACGGCCGTGGACGAACGCATGGGGGAGGTCTTCGTTGCCCGGCAAGAGCATTGAGCAGACCATCGCCGACGCGCAGGCTCCGCACACGTGGATGCCGCGCACCCTCGGCCCGCTCCCGCTCACCATGATGGGCATCGGGGTGACCGTGGGAAGCGGCTTGTTCGTGCTCACCGGGACAGCGGCGGCCGATTACGCCGGACCCGCGATCACGGTCTCGTTCGTGATCGGTGCCGCGGTGGCGTTGCTGGTCGCGGTCTCCTACGCCGAGTTCGCGGGCAGCGTCCCGGTGGCCGGCAGCGCCTACACCTACGCGGCCGCGGCGCTCGGCGAGTTCTGCGCATGGGTGATCGGCTGGGACCTGATGCTGGAGATGACCGTCGGCGCAGCCGCCGTCTCGGTCGGGTGGTCCGGCTACCTGGAAGACCTGCTCGGCGTGCTGGGCATCCGGTTTCCCGCCACCCTGAGCGGCCCGGACGCGGTGCTCAACGTGCCCGCGATGTCGCTGGTCCTCGCACTCACCGTGGTGCTCGTCCTCGGCATCCGGCTCACCGCTCGGGTCACGACGGTGATGACCGCCGTCAAGGTGCTGGCCGCGATCGCGTTCGTACTCGTGGGTGCACGCCACGTCGATCCCGCCAACTGGTCGCCGTTCGTGCCCGCTCCCCGGGCCTCGCCGACGGGTGGCGCGTGGGAGACCCCGTTGATCAGCATTTTCGATGCGCAAGCGACCCGGTACGGCCCGGTGGGAGTGCTCACCGGCGGTGCCATCGTCTTCGGCGCCTACACCGGGTTCGACATCATCGCCTCCTCGGCGGAAGAGACCCGGCAGCCGCAGCGGACGGTGCCGCTGGCCATCGCCGGAACCCTGCTGGTGTGCTCGACGCTCTACGTCTCGGTGTCACTCGTGCTCACCGGCATGGTCCGCTACGACCGGATCGACCCCGCGGCGCCGGTCACCGGCGCGTTGCGGATGGTCGGTGCGACGTGGACGGCCCTGGGCGTCGCGACGGGAGCAGTGGTGGGGCTCGCTGCGGTCGTGCTCGTCATGATGATGGGGCAGGCACGGGTGTTCCTCGCGATGAGCCGGGACGGCCTGCTGCCGCGCTGGTTCGCGGCGGTGCATCCGAAGCGGCGCACACCGCAGCGGATCACCGTCGTCCTCGGCGCGGGGGTGGCCCTGGTAGCCGGGACCACACCGATCACCGAGCTCGCCGAACTGTCGAACATCGGCACGCTGGCGGCTTTTGCGATCGTGTCCGGCGGAGTGCTGCGGCTCCGCGTCACCCGGCCGGACCTCACGCGCGCGTTCCGGGTGCCCCTCGTGCCGTGGCTCCCCGTCCTGGCCATCCTCGCGTGCGTGGTATTGGCGCTGCACTACCCGCTGGTGACCTGGGCCCGTTTCTTGATGTGGATGGTGCTGGGCCTGCTGATCCGCTTCTCGGTCGCGCGCCACCGCCCCACCACCGGACCGGGCAGCTGATCCGCCCGCCCCGCGCCTGGTCGGCCACGAGGCCCACGTCAGACGACGTCGCCCTCCGACTCGTGGTCGTGCTCGTGCGGCGGTTGCGCGGCACCGAACTTCCGCAGCAACGCCTGCGCGTCCCACGCGGTGACCGGCTCGCCGTAGCGGGGGCCGACCGCGAAGTCGCAGCCCGCGTCCACCCAGTGCCGTTCCTGCTGCTCGTCGGCGACCTCGCCGGTGCAGATCTTGACACCGCTGTCGTGCATCAGCGGGGCCAGCTGCCGCACCGCGCGCACCGCCGGGTCGTCCGGGTCCACGCACCCGTGCACCAGGTCGACCAGCTCTTCCGCCAGCCGCACCCCGTCCACCGGGATCCGCCGCAGCGCCCGCAGTTCCGGTGCCGAACCGGCGAAGCTGTGCAGCAGCACGCGCGCCCCCAGCCCCCGCAGCAGCCGCAGGTTCTCCAGCAGTTCCTCGGAAGCCTCCATCACCACCCGGGTCGGCACGGCCAGGTGCATCCAGCTCGGGTCCAGATCGCCGTCTTCGAGCACCGACCGCACCAGCGCCACCAGGTCCGGGTCCCGCACCTGGTTCTCGCTCAGCTCCACCAGGAAGCAGGTCCGGTAACCGGAGCGGTGCCACAGCCCGACCTGGCCCCACGCTTCGCGCAGCAGCCAGTCCCGCAACGACAGCGTCACCCCGGAGCGCTCCGCGAGCTGGAGGCATTCCCGGTGGCCCAGCGCCCCGTGGTCCGGCGGGTCCCACCGCAGCTGCGCCTCCACCGAGATCAGCGCGCCCGTGTCCAGGGCCATCACCGGCCGGTAGCAGACCTGGAACTCGCCGAGCTCCAGCGCGCCCGGCATGATCGCCGCCAGCTGCGCCTCGGTGCGCTCGTCCGGTGCGATGTCCGGGTCGAACAGCGCCCACTGCCGGGCGCCGGCGATCTCCGCGCGGCGCAGCGCCACGTCCGCAGCCCACATCATGTTCGCCGGATCCGCTTCGGCGACGCGGCGGCGCACCACGCCGATGCTGGCGGAGGTGGCGATGCCGTGCCTGCCGATGTAGATCGGTTCGGACAGCTCCTCGTTGATCAGCGCCGCGAACTCGGGGATCGCCGGGGTGTGCGGCGATTCGCTGATGAGGATGGCGAATTCGGTGCCGCCGAAGCGGGCGACCAGCGCTTCCTCGTTCTCCACCAGCTGCTCCAACCGGTGCGCGACGGCGCGGATCACCTTGTCGCCGGTCTCGTAGCCGAGTCCGTCGTTGATCAGCTCGAACCCGTCGAGACCCAGGTGGTAGAGGGTGAGCATCCCGTCCGGCGGGAAGTTGCCCTGCGCGGCTTCGAGCCTGGTGCGGAAGTACTGCCGGTTCGCGAGCCCGGTCATCGCGTCGTGCAGCGCCTGGTACTGGATGCGTTCCTGCAGCAGGTACAGGTCGCTGATGTCCTCGACCATCGTGACGATGTGCCGCGGTTCGCCTTCGGCGCCGCGCAGCAGCGACACGGCCAGGTAGGTCCAGGCCTGCTCGCCGTCGGCGCGCAGCAGCCTGCGGCGTTCCCGCAGCCGCTGCCCCGGGCCGCCTTCGGCGAGTTCGGCGTAGGCCGCGTTGAGGTAGGCGGCCTCCTCCGGGTGGAAAAGATCGTGGATGCTCATCTCCAGCAGGTCCGCTTCGCGGTGCCGGAGGATGTCGGCGAGCGCCGGGTTGACCTCGGTGAACCGGCCCTTGAGGTCGCAGATCGCGACGCCGATGGGCGTGCTGGTGAACACCTCGCGGAACCGGGCGTCGCTGGCGCGGCGTTCCCGGTCGGCGCGCAGCAGCAGCTGCGCGGTGGTGCGCTGCTGGACCTCGGCGCGTTCCCGGTCCGCCGCGGAATAGCCGGCGGCGATCGAGGTGAGCAGTTCCAGCAGGTGCCCGACGGCGCCGACCCCGGATTCGCCGACGACGGTGTCGCGGATCAGCTCCAGCGTGCACTGGAGGCTGCCGGGGCCGGTGGCGCGCAGCTCCACGAGCCGTTCCCCGACGATCCGGCCGGATTCGGCGGCTCGCGACGGGTCCTGCAACGCTTCGGCCAGTTCGTCGGCGAGCTCGGCCAGCGCGTGCTTGAGTTCCACGTCGGACACCTCGACGAGGTCCGGGGAGCACGCGGCGAGCCGTTCGGCCCACCGCAGGACCAGCGTCGCGCGCCAGCCACCGCGTTCCGGCTGCGCCCCGGCCCCAGCATCCGGGTCGAGGGGGTCACCCATGCTCAGTTCACCTGTCCGTCGACCGCACCGGCGGACCACGCGCCGGGCAGGGCGAGACGCCCGGTCGCCAGGAAGCGGGCGTCCCGCGCGGAGGCCTTCCGGCCCCCAGGCTCGTCGCACCACGCCGGTCCCCGAACGTCTCCCCGTGTTCGCCAGACTACTGGGTGATGTCCAGTACGCGGAGCACCGTCCACGGGCCTCCTCCGTCCACCGCCGTTGCCACGAAAGTGATCATCATCCCCCGGACGGCGGCGCGATGATCACCGGGCCTGCTCGGCGGCGGTGCCCTCGGCCACGAGCGCGTCGAGCTCGGCCACGTCCTCGTCCGACAAGTCCACCCGATCGGCCGAAACGTTGACCTCCAGGTGCTCGATCGAGGAGGTCCCGGGGATCGCCAGCACGTTCGGGGACCGGCGCAGCAACCAGGCCAGCGACACCTGCGCGGGCCGGGCTCCGCGCCGCTGCGCGATCGACCGCACCACCTGGTCGTCGCGCACCCCGCTGTCGGCGACGAACCCGGAGCCGAGCGGGAAGAACGGCACGAACGCCACGCCGAGCCGCGCGGTGCGCTCCAGCAGATCGGCGCTGCCGCGGTCCAGCAGGTTGTAGGCGTTCTGCACCGCGGCGATCGAGGTCAGCCGCTGGGCCTGCTCGAACTGCTCGGCGGTCACGTGGGACAGCCCGATGCCGCGCACGAGGCCCTGGTCGCGGAGTTCCACGAGGGCGCCGAGCTGGTCGGCGAGCTCGATCCCCGGCCGGTCGGCGACGTGGCGCAGGTAGACGAGGTCGAGGACGTCCCGCCCCAGCCGGCGCAGGTTGTCGTGCACCTGGGACTTCAACGCGTCCGGGTGCGACAGCGGCAGCCAGGCTCCTTCGCGGTCCCGGTAGGCCCCGATCTTGGTGGCCAGCAGCAGGTCGTCCGGGTACGGCCGCAGCGCTTTCGCGATCAGCTCGTTGACCGTCCACGGGCCGTAGAAGTCGGCGGTGTCGATGTGGTCCACCCCGAGCTCCACCGCGCGGCGCAGCACCGCTTCCGCGCGGGCCGGGTCGGTGGGCGGGCCGAGCACGCCCGGCCCGGCGAGCTGCATCGCGCCGTACCCGATGCGGTGGACCGGGCGGACGTCGGGGATCTCGAAGGTCGTCACCCGGCGATGCTGCGCCACGGAACCGGTCCGGCACAAGGCCACTGTGGACGGCGCGACCCCGTTCGGGCCCGTCAGAGCTGCGGGATGAGCAGCAGCCAGCGGCCACCGAGCACGAGCGCCGCACCGCCGAGCAGGAACCAGACGCCCAGCCAGAGCCCGGCGGGGGTCCGGGTGAGCCGGGCGAGCTGGTCGGCGTCCGAGCTGGGCGCCCGCCCCCTGGTGCGCTTGCCGCGCAGCTCCGCGATGGGCCGCAGCCCGCCGAACAGCAGGAACCAGCTGAACAGCACGCAGCACGCGGCCTGCCACTGCGGGGTGGCGAACCAGGACACCGCGAACAGCGCGCCGCCGGTGACGACGATGGACAGCACCCCGTAGGCGTTGCGGATGGCCAGCAGCATCAGCGCCAGCAGCGCCACGGCCGCCCACAGCGCGACCCGCTCCTGGTCGAACGACACCAGCGCGGCCCCGCCGAGCCCGAGCAGGGACACCGCCGGGTAGCCCGCGAACAGGGTGAACACCATGCCGGGCCCGGTGGGACGCCCGGTGGAGAGGGTGAGCCCGGAGGTGTCGGAGTGCAGCCGGATGCCGTTGAGCTTGCGGCCGCTGAGCAGCGCGACCACGGCGTGCCCGCCTTCGTGCGCGATGGTCACCACGTTGCGCAGCAGCCGCCAGCTGCCGCGGTTGAGCACGAGGCCGAGGGCGACCAGGCCCAGCAGCAGGGTCAGCGCCGACCCGGAGTCGAGCAGCTCGTCGCTCCACGACCTGACTAATTCGTCCACAGCAGACACACCTGGCTCGTCGGGTTCGTTCGGGCGACGCCGATCGTACGCAGCGCCCGCGCACCGCCCCCCGAACCCGCCACCTCCCGCTCAGCGGTTCTCCCCGTCAGCGGCGAAGCCGATGAGCCAACGACCACGCACGCAACCGGACCACCAGCGGGTTCTCAGCGGTTCCCTCGCGAGGACAGCTTTTTCCCTCGTGGCGGAGCCACTCGGGAAAAAGATCC